>CAZVDW010000739.1:0-2061 GCA_964625645.1 uncultured Rhodospirillaceae bacterium | reverse complement strand
TTTTTCAACAGCCTCAGCCACAAATCACCTGTCTCGATTTGCTAATGTACCGGCTTGGACCAAACCTCAGACGCCACTATTCCAGTCTCTCGCTGCCACCGCTAAACTCCGCCATGGCCGAGGAAACACAGCGCAGATTGGCGGCGATCGTCGCCGCCGACGTCGTCGGCTACAGCCGGTTGGTAGCGGCGGACGAGCTGGGGACGCTTTCGGCGATGCGGACGCTCAGAGAGGAGCTCTGGGATCCGACGACGGAAGCTTGAGGTGGCCGTCTCGTTGGCACGGCGGGCGACAGCCGGCTGGTCGAATTCCCGAGCGCGGTGGCTGCCGTCGAGTGCGCCGTCGCCATGCAGCGCGCCATGGTCGAGCGCAATGTGGAGGTCGAAGACGAGAAGCGCATCCGTTTGCGTATCGGCATCAATTTGGGCGACGTCGTAGTTGAAGGCGAGGACATCCTAGGCGATGGGGTCAATGTGGCAGCTCGCCTGGAAGCGGAAGCTGAGCCTGACGGCATTTGCGTCTCGGACGACGTGATGCGCCAAGTGCGTGACCGGCTCGATCTCGCCTTCGTCGACGGCGGCGAGCGCGAGCTGAAGAACATCGTACGTCCCGTCCGGGTCTGGCACTGGGCGGATGCGGCGCCAACGGTGGCGGCGGAGCCACTGCCACTGCCACTGCCCGACAAGCCTTCTATTGCGGTGCTTCCGTTCGACAACATGTCCGGCGATCCGGAACAGGAGTATTTCGCCGATGGCATCGCCGAAGACGTGATCACTGCGCTGTCGCGCTTCCGCTCGCTGTTCGTTATCGCCCGCAATTCCTCCTTCACCTACAAGGGCGGGGCCGTCAATATCACCCAGGTGGCCCGTGAGTTGGGTGTGCGCTACGTCGTCGAAGGCAGTGTCCGCAAGGCGGGTAATCGGGTGCGGATCACCGCGCAGTTGATCGATGCGGCCAGCGATCACCACATCTGGGCCGAACGCTACGACCGTGAGCTGGACGATATCTTCGCCGTCCAGGACGACATCACCGGACGCATCGCCATGGCCGTCGCACCCGAGCTCTATTCGATGGAGATGGCCCGCGCACGGCGCAAGAACCTTCCGGAACTGGGTGTTTGGGAAATCGTCGCGCGCGCCAATTGGCACCTTTCGAAGTTTAGCGAGAAGGATACCGGTGAGGCCGAAGACTTGCTCCGCAAGGCGCTGGAGCTCGACCCGGACTATGCCGGGATTCATGTGGCGCTTTCAGGGGCCTACTCCAATGACGGCATTTTTGGTTGGCAACGCCCGCAAGTAGATTCACGCGCCTTGGCTTTGGAAATGGGGGAAAGGGCGGTCGACCTCGACAACGAGGATGAACATGCCCACGCGCAGTTGGGGATCAGCCTATTCCGCTGCAAACGGCATGAGGAAGCTGCTCAGCGGTTGAGGACCGCTATCAAGTTGAACCCGAACCATTCGTTCGCCTTGAGTAACTTAGGGCGGGTACTGGTTTTCACACACAACCATGACGAAGGCCTGGAACTCCTGCATAGGGCGATGCAGCTCAGCCCAAAGGACCCCATGCTGCCGCTATATCTCGTCTTCATCGGTCTTCACCATTTCATTGAGAAACGGTACGGCGAAGCGCGCGTGTGGGCGGTAAAGGCGTTGCACGAGAGACCCAGCTTCCCAACCGGGTATCGCCTCATGGCTTCGGCCAATGGCATGCTGGGCGACCTCGCGGCGGCGCGCGCGGCGGTTGGTGGAGGCCGGGTGCAGCGCTCCTCAGATTGCGGCCGTCACCGGCCATAGGAGCCTAAGAGAGGTGGAACGATACATCCAGGCGGCAGCCCAGGCGACCTTGGCGGACGCCGCTATGGCGGCCGTGACAGAGACAGAACCCGAACATAAACTGGCTAACCGCAGGGACCGGTTAGCCAAAGAAGGAGGTAAGTAATTGAAAACGCTACCCCAAATCAGGCGGGTGGTGGGCCCGGTAGGACTCGAACCTACAACCAGACGGTTATGAGCCGTCGGCTCTAACCAATTGAGCTACGGGCCCCCGGGCGGCCGCGGC
>CAZVDW010000738.1:0-2369 GCA_964625645.1 uncultured Rhodospirillaceae bacterium | reverse complement strand
TGGTCTGGAAGCCGACCATGTTGAACAGCGTGCCCAGGGCGTTGTCCTGGCGCAGTTGCACCACCGCATGGGGCTTGTGTTCCGGGTCGTGCGGATTGGTCAGGCCCACCGGCTTCATGGGCCCGAAACGCAAGGTCTCGCGGCCACGCTCGGCCATCACCTCGATCGGCAGGCAGCCTTCGAAATAGGGCGTGTCCTTCTCCCAGTCGCGGAACTCTGTCTTGTCGCCGTCAAGCAGCGCATCGATGAAGGCTTCGTATTGCTCGCGGTCGAGGGGGCAGTTGAGATAGGCGGCCGTCTCACCGGCCGGGCCCGGCTTGTCGTAGCGCGATTGGAACCAGGCCTTTTCCATGTCGATGCTCTCGCGGTGAATGATCGGCGCGATGGCGTCGAAAAAAGCCAGCTTGTCGGTTCCGGTCAGGGTGGTTACCGCATCCGCCAGGGCCGGCGAGGTGAGGGGGCCCGTGGCGACGATGACCGAATCCCAGTCTTCCGGCGGCAACCCGGCCACTTCGCCGCGGACAATGGTCACCAGGGCGTGATCTTCCAGCTGCGCCTCTACCGCAGCCGCGAAGCCGTCGCGGTCGACCGCCAGTGCCCCGCCCGCCGGCACCTGGTGGCAATCGGCCGCTGCCATGATCAGCGAATCCGCCCGGCGCATCTCGGCATGCAATAGCCCTACCGCATTCGCTTCCGCATCGTCGGAGCGGAAGGAGTTCGAGCACACCAGCTCCGCCAGCTGCCCGGTCTGGTGCGCGGCGGTGCCGCGCTCGGGGCGCATCTCGTGCAGAATCACGGGCACGCCGGCGCGGGCGAGTTGCCAAGCGGCTTCGCTTCCGGCCAAGCCGCCACCGATCACATGCACTGCATCCACGATCAAACTTCCCGCTGGTTATGATTGCAGCGGCTGGTATCACGCAAACAAGGCGTTGCCAAGCGGGCCGCCGGCAAATATCTCAACGCCATGGGAACCGTCGTCTTTCAATCCTTTCGTGACACGCAGAGCGTCGGCATCCGCCGCTGCCTGGCCAGTGTCGAGGCCTGGGCCGCAAGCCAAGGCCACGCCTATCGCTTTCTCGGCGACGAGCTGTTCGAGCGCGTGCCGGACTGGTTCCGTGAGCGCGTTGCCGGAGACCGTCTGCCGATGTCGGACCTGGCGCGGCTGGTCGTGGCGCGGGAGCTTCTGGACGAAGGGTGGGACAGGGTCGCCTGGCTCGATGCCGACGTCTTGGTGTTCGACCGCGAAGGTTTCAGTATCGATATCGCCCACGACTATGCCTTTTGCCGCGAGGTCTGGCTGCGTCGCGGCGGCGCCGACAAGCTGCTCGTCACCGAGGGACTGCACAATGCGGTTTGCGTCTTTTCCCGCGGCAATCCGTTCCTCGATTTCTACATCCATGCCTGCGAGTCCATTATCCGCGATGCCGGGGGGCCGATCCGCTCGCACGCCCTCGGCCCGGATTTTCTTGCCCGCATGGCCGATGTGATCGGCCCGCGCACGCTGCCCGATGTCGGGCTGTTCAGTCCCATCGTCACGGCAGCCATCGCCAAAGGCGGCGGTCGCGCCTCGAAGGCCTACCGGAAAGCGTTTGGCAATCCTCTGCGCTGTGCTAATCTTTGCCTGTCCTTCCTCGACCGCGAGTCGAGTGGCGTGACGCTCAGCGAGACGATGTTGGACTTGGCCATCGACCGCTTGATGGAGAGTGGCGGCCGGATCCTGACTGACCCTGACAAGGGATAGGAGGCAAGATGGTCGATGACTTTACGCCAACGGAGCGCAGCCGGGTTAAGCGGGCGCATGAGCGTGGCGCCTACGATCGCGAGAGCGTCTATCGCGTTCTCGACGCCGGCCTGCTCTGCCACGTCGGCTATGTCATCGACGGGCAGCCTTATGTGACGCCGACCGCCTATTGGCGCGACGGCGACCGCCTGTTCTGGCACGGCTCCTCGGCGAGCCGCATGCTGCGCAGGCTGGAGAGCGGCGTGCCGGTCTGCCTCACCGTCTCCATGCTCGATGGCCTGGTGCTGGCGCGCTCGGGCTTTCATTCGTCGATCAACTATCGCTCCGTCATGGCCTACGGCACCGCGGTGGCGGTCAGCGACGAGGCGGAAAAGCTTGCCGCGCTGGTGGCCTTCAGCGAGCGCCTGACGCCAGCGCGCTGGGACGGGCTCAGGCAAGCGACGGAGCAGGAGCTGAAGGCAACGACGGTGGTGGCGATGACCATTGATGAAGCCGCGGCCAAGATCCGCACTGGCGGCCCAAACGATGACGAGGACGACTACGCGCTGGACATCTGGGCCGGCGTGGTGCCCGTGAGAACGATGATAGGCGAGCCCATCGCTGACGAAAAGCTCAAGCCCGGCGTGCC
>CAZVDW010000737.1:0-2196 GCA_964625645.1 uncultured Rhodospirillaceae bacterium | reverse complement strand
TCCACCCGGTTAGCACCCATGTCAACAATGCGCTCAATGGCGACCCCGCCTGTATCGAGCCACTGCCCGAGGATGACAGCGGGGCCGCATCACTAGCGCCCGGCACCTTGCGCGGCGGCGCGAAGGTGGGATAGATACCTTCATGGACGATTCGCAGGTGCAAGAAGCCGCCCGCTTGCTGCACGCGGCATGGCGCGACCAACGCCCGATACACGGCTTGCCCGACTCATGCCGGCCGCGATCCCTGGATGACGGCTACCGCGTTCAGGCGGCGCTCAAAGCGCAGCACGATGTGCCGCTGGCCGGCTACAAGATCGGCGCCACCAACAAAACGGTGCAGCGCCTGTTCGGTGTCGACGCGCCGTTTTTCGGACGTGTGTTTGCGCCTTCTCTTATGGACAGCCCAGCCGAGATCGCCGCGGGGACGGTCCGCCTCCATATCATCGAGGCGGAGTTCGATTTTACGATGAAGGCGGATTTGCCAGCCCGAGACGAGGCCTATGCGCGCGACGAGGTAATGGCCGCGGTCGCGGATTTGCACCCCGCCATCGAAATTCCGGATTCGCGTTACGAGAACTGGCGCGAAGCGGGCATGCCGCAGCTCGTTGCCGACAACGCTATCGCGGCTCTTCTCGTTTTGGGCGCGCCAGCGCAGGACTGGCGCGGTCTGGACCTGTCGCGGCAATCCGTGACGGTCGAGGTCAATGGCGAGGCGGTCGACGAAGGCTCGGGCGCCAATGTGCTCGGTGATCCGCGCAATGTGCTGGTCTGGCTGGCCAACGAATTGTCTCGCCGCGGCCTCGGGCTGATGGCCGGCCAGGTGGTCACCACGGGCAGCGCCGCCAATGTCATCCAGGTCAAACCCGGTGATACCGTGGTTGTGGATTTTGGCGATCTTGGCACCGCCGAGGCGCGTTTCGGCTGAGCCCGGCCATGAGCAACGGAAACGCCATCGGCTCGACCGCTTTGTTCGAAATCGGCCAAATCGTGCATCATCGGCTGTTCGATTACCGCGGCGTGGTGCTCGACGTCGATGCCAATTTCCAGGGCAGAGAGGAATGGTACCGACAGGTGGCGCGTTCGCGCCCGCCCAAAAACAAGCCCTGGTACCATGTGCTGGTCCATGATTCAGAGAACTACACCTATGTGGCGGAACGCAATTTGGAGCCGGCGAGCTATTTCGCGCCGATTAAACATCGCCTGCTGGAGGAGGGTTTGATGCGCTACGAAAACGGCCGTGTCTGACGTCAGCGCCTGTGGGACAGACTGAGGAATTTTCATAAGGGAGGTTTTCTGGCTCATCGCAGCCTTCAAGGAACGAAGATGAGACAGAAATCGATGAACGTAAAAAAGCCGGCCGAGAAGGTCGTGCGCGATATCCGCCGCAAGACACGGCGGCGCCATTCGGCGGAAGACTTATTCTAGCGTGCATGTTCTAATGCCGCGCTTGCCCGTGCCGCAAACCATATACAAAAACAATGGAGCGATACGATTGTGCTTTCTCTGCATGATGTGAATTCCGGATATGGCGGCATCCCGATCGTGCGCGACGTGAACTTGCAGGTGGCGCCGGGCGAGGTGCTCGCCATCGTCGGCCGCAATGGTGTCGGCAAGACGACGCTGGTGAACACAATCACCGGTCTGCTTGCCGTGACCAGCGGGCGAATTGCGTTCAAGGATAAGGATGTTACCGGCGCCGACGCGCGCGACATGGCGCGCCTCGGCGTCGGCTACGTGCCCCAGGGACGCGGCATCTTTTCGCGTCTCTCGGTGGGCGAAAATTTGCGCATGGGCGAACTGATCGGCGATGCGCCGGACGACTGCGATTTCGAGCGTGTCTACGACTGGTTTCCCATACTCAAGGAACGCCGCAAACAAAAAGCCGGAACTTTGAGCGGCGGCGAGCAGCAAATGCTCGCGCTTGGCCGTGTGCTGGTGGGAAAACCCGATTTTCTTCTTCTCGACGAACCGTCGGAGGGCATCCAGCCGAACATCGTGCACCAAATTGCCGATGTGATTCTCGAACAGAACGAAGCACGGGGCCTCACCATTCTGTTGGTGGAACAGAATATCGATCTTGTATATGAGGCGGCTGACCGCTGCGTGGTGATGAACAAGGGCGCCATTGTCGCTTCGCTGGCGCCGGAAGAACTTGCCGACCCGGACACCGCGCGCCAGCATCTCGCCATCTGACCG
>CAZVDW010000736.1:0-9449 GCA_964625645.1 uncultured Rhodospirillaceae bacterium | reverse complement strand
CCCGGTGATGCCGCTTTCGACGAGCGCCCGCATGCGCGCGTTGTAGTCCTCGGGCAGACCGAAGCCGACCACCAGGCGGGGGCTCCAGGGGCGGCCGCGATGCATACTGTCGTGAATGCCCCGCGTGGTCGGCGCCTCGCCCGGAAAGCCGAGGTCGGCCATGGTCCGCGACGAGTCCCAATCGTCGGGCCCGTAGAGCGGCTCGACCGGGATGCCGGAGCGGTTGCGCCGCTGCTCCTCGGCGCCGGTGCTGCTGCCGTAGCGCGCCTGCCAGCGCGCCTTGGCGTCCTCGTAGCCGGAGTCCCTCATGTGCCTCTCCTAAGCGGTCGCGCGCGCCTCGGCGGCGAGGGCGGCAATGCGGCGGACGATATCCTCGCGCCCGCTGCCCGGGTGGAATATCTCGGCCACGCCGGCATCGCGCAACATCTGCTCCTCGCCATCGGGAACCACGCCGCCGACGACCACCGCGACATGCCCGAGCCCGGCCCGATCGAGCGCGGCCATGAGGTCGGGGACGATGAGATGGTCGGTGGCCAGGGACGAGACGCCGATGACGTCGACATCCTCCTGGTCCGCCATCGCGACCACGGTCGCAATCTCCTGCCAGGGCCCGGTATAGACGACCTCCATGCCGGCATCGCGCAGAAAGGTTGCGACCAGGCGCGAGCCGCGATCGTGGCCGTCGAGGCCGATCTTGGTGATCAGCACCCGTGGCGGGCGCGCCGCGCCCCTATCGCCGTCTCCGGACATGCCATTTCCTAGAGCGAACGTTCGTTAGGTATACGAAGGCTATCATTGGTGTGGTGGGCGGGGCAATCCCTTGACACTTCGCACCTAACGAGAGACCGTTCCAGACATAATATGGCAGGCCCGCGGGGGCAGAGCATGGCGGCAATCGGCACGGTATCGACACGGGCGCGGGGTGATCGGCGCAATCAGCTTCTCGATGCTGCCGCCAGATCGTTCGCCCGGCGCGGCTACGACGGCACCTCGGTGCGTGCCATCGCCGCCGAGGTAGGCGTGCAGGCGAGCTCGCTCTATTACTTCTTCCGCGCCAAGGATCATCTTTTCGAGGCCGTCTACGAGCGTGGCGTGGCCGAGATCATGGCTGCGGTCGAGAGCGCCGCGGTGACGGCGCGCACCCCATGGACGTGTCTCGAGCGCGCCGCGGTGGCACATCTTGAAGCGCTGCTCGACGGCGGTGACTGTTGCGCCGTGGTGGCGCGCGTCGAGCCTCGCAGCGAAAGCGATCTCGGCAAGCGCTTGATCCGGCATCGTCGCGACTATGAAAAGCGCTTTGCGGCGATCATCGACGACTTGCCGCTGGCGCCACGCACCGACCGGCGCGTCCTGCGCCTGACCCTGCTCAGCGCCTTGAACGGCGTGCTCAACTGGTATCGGCCGGGCGGCGACAGCCCACGCGCCATCGCCGGCAAGATCGTTGCCATGTTCCGGCGCCAACTCGATGCCAGCTGACGGCACGCTACTGCAGGGCAAGACGGCGCTGGTCACCGGCGCCTCGAGCGGTCTCGGCCGCCATGCCGCGCTGACCCTGGCACGGGCCGGCGCCAAGGTCGTCGTCGCGGCGCGACGCCGCGAACGGCTGGAAGAGGTTGCGGCCGAAATCGCCGAGGCCGGCGGGAGGGCCGAGGCCGTGACCCTCGATCTCGCTGACGGCAACAGTATTCGCGAAGCGGCCGCCGCGGGCGAGGCGGCGCTGGGGACCATCGATATCCTGCTCAACAATGCCGGCGTCAGCATCCAGAAATGGGCCGTCGACTACGACGAGGCCGAGTACGACTTCATTCACGACGTCAACCAGAAAGGCGCCTGGCTGATGGCCCAGGCGGTCGGCCGGCGCATGATCGAGGCCGGCCGCGGCGGCAAGATCGTCAATATCGCCTCGATGGCGGCCATCCGCACCCTCGGCCAGCTCTCGATCTACAGCATGACCAAGGTCGCGCTGGTGCAGATGACCAAGTCGCTGGCGCTCGAATGGGCGGCGCACGCCATCCAGGTCAACTGCATCGCGCCGGGCTACATCGAGACCCCGATCAACCAGGCCTATTGGCGGCACGAGCGCGGCCAGCGCCTGATCAAGCGCCTGCCGCGCCAACGCGTCGGCACCCCCGAGGTGCTCGATGGCGCGCTACTGCTGTTCGCCTCGTCTCAGTCCGACTTCATCACCGGCACCGTGCTGCCGGTCGAGGACGGCCAGAACTTCATGTAGCCCTCAGCCGTTCGGTTGCAGGCGAACCAGCTTCGGAGTCCCCGGCGGATACGACGAATAGGCCGCCCAGACGTCGCCCGTCTCCTCGTCGACCGCGATATGGCGGATGAAGCCCGGCTCGGTCGGCCAGGGATAGCGGGTCAGGGTCTCGCTCTTGGGATCGAAGCGGAAAATACTGCTGTCATTGGAGCCGCTGACCCAGACCATGCCGGTCTTCTGGTCGACCTCGACGTCGTAGGGACCGGCGGCCGAGAGGCCGAGGTCGTATTCGGTGAAGCTCTCGCTCTCGGGATCGAACTTGGCCAGCTTGCCGGCGGCGAACTCCGGAATCCAAAGGATGCCGTCGGGCCCGAGGCCGGGGCGGCGCGGTCCCGCATTCTCCGTCGGCATTTGGTAGAGCTTGGCCTCGCCTGTGCGGGTGTCGTAGCGCACCAGGGTATTGGCCGCCAGCATGGTCACCCACAAGCGGTCCTTCGCATCGACCTGCAGCCCGTAGGGCAGGGGCAGGCCGTTGGCTTCGGTCAAGCCGGCGCTGGGGATGGTCATGGTCTCGACCGCGCCGGTGCCGGCATCGACGACGCCGATGCGCTCGGGCTTGCCGAAATAATCGTTGACCCAGATGTTGCCCGCGGAATCGAGATCCAGGCTGTGGGCGTACATATCTGCATTGAAGGTCTCATAGGCGCCCGAGGCGATATCCAGCCTGACGATCGACGAGGTGCCGCCGTTGAGGATCCAAAGATCGTCGTTGCCGTCGAACTCCAGCGCGCGCACCTGCGCCAGCGTCTCGGGCGTGGCGTTGACGTGATAGGTCTGCACCGCGCCTGAGTCGGGCGTGTAGGCCCAGACCACGTCATTGAAGAAGCCGGTCAACCAGACGCGGCGGTCGGGTCCCATCACCAGATCGTGCGGCAGCGAAAATGCCGCCGGCACGGGATACTCGGTATAGCGGGCCTGCGCCACCTCGCCCGAGACGATTGGCGGCAGGGCAATGCTCGCCGCCCGCTCGGCGGACAGGTTCTTGGCCAGCCACTTGGCGTAAGCCGCGTCGTCGAAGTCGGGCGGCGTCAGGCCGTAGACGTCGGTCGAGCGCATCAGGGCGATGGCTTCCGCCCATTGCGCCTCGCTGCGGGCCGAGCCGTCCTTGGTCACCCGCGCATGGCCGATCTCGTGGCAACTGACGCAGTTGATCATGAACTCGCGCTTTTTCCCGCCGTCGGGCAGCAAGCCCATCCAATGGGCGCCGGAGAGGTCCTGCTTGGCGTCGGGATGGGCGGTCAGCCTGATATCCAGCCCGGCGAGCGGCACGGACACGACCTGGGTCGCCGACAGCCAACCGGGCCCCTTGGCGGTGACGCTCTGCCCGCTGCCGCGCAAATCTGTCAGCGCATAGCTGCCGTCGCCGCGGGTAAACGCGGTGACCTCAATTCCGGCGCTGTTCTTTGCCGAGACCATCAACCCGGCCAGCCCGGCGCCACTGCTGTCGGTCACGCGGCCGCTCAGCTGCGCGCCATGAGCGGTAGCCGCTATGCCCAGCGCAACGCTCAGGCCACAAAGCACAAACAAGCTATTCCTGATCTTCATGAAACACCTCCCCCCGCCCGCAACCGAAGTGGCCGAACGGTTCAATTCTGTCGACACTTCGCGAGCGGCGACATGGTACCCACTCAGAGTGGTCGAGCGTATAGGTCCGCGGGCAACGGCTCAAGCGACCTTGGCAAGCGCAGCGTTTCAACACCTCGACACTCCTTCGATAGTGTTCGATGGTGGCGGTGGCAATATCCGCTAAAACGCTTCGAAAGGGTGACCGATGCCATCGATCGACAATGCGCAACTCTTCCTGCCCGAGCTATGGGCGACCCACGCCAAGTTCCACCCGCACAAGGCAGCGGTGGTCTGCGGCGATGTTCGGCGCGGCTGGGGCGAATTCGATCGCAATATGAGCCGCATCGCGAACCGACTGATCGACCGCGGCATCGGGCGCCACGACAAGGTGGCGGTCTTGATGGGCAATTCGGTCGCCATTCTTGAGGTCATGTTCGGTGTGGTGCGGGCCGGCGCCTGCGTCGTTCCGCTGAGCGGGCTGTTGACCGCGGAACAACTCGCGGTCTTGATCGACGACTGCGACGCCGCGGTGATTTTCGTTTCGCAGGAATTCCGGGAGAGGGTGGACGCCGTGCGCGACTCTCTCGGCAAGATTCGCGATGGCGCCTTCGTCGCGATAGGGTTCCAGGGCGACGGTTGGCTGCCCTTCGCCGACTTTGTCGGCGACGCCTCGGCTGAGCAGCCGGCCGTCAGCTACGACCTCGGCGAAGATTTCAACATCATTTACAGTTCCGGCACCACGGGACTTCCCAAGGGCATCGTCCAGACACACCGGGTGCGCCAGCATTGGTCGTTCAGTAACGCCTTGGACTTGCGATTCCACAGCGATGCGCGCGCCTTGACCACAACGGCGCTGTATTCGAACGGAACCTGGCTGATGGTCCTGCCGGCGTTGTTCACCGGCGCAACCCTTGTGGCCATGCCCAGCTTTGATCCCAAGGCGTTCCTGGAAACGGTTCAAAACCAGCGCATCACGCACACCTTCATGGTCCCGACCCAGTTCATACACGTCTTGGCGGATGCGGATTTCGACGCCTATGACCTTTCGAGTCTCGAAACCGTGCTCTGCGCCGGGTCGCCGCTGCGGGCCGATACCAAGGCCGAGGTGCTTGAGCGGTTGAGCCCCAACCTTTACGAAGTGTACGGGTGCTCGGAAGGCTTCGCGACGGTGAACAAGCCGCACATGCACGCGGCGAAGCCCGACTCCGTCGGCACGCCCGTGCTCGGCTTCGACATTAAGATCGTCGACGACGACGGCACGGAACTGCCACGTGGCGAGGTCGGCGAGATCGTCGGCTATGGCGCCGGCATCATGAAGGAATACTACAAACGTCCGGAGCAGACCGAAGCGATCATCTGGCAGGCTCCCGATGGGCGCTCGTTTCTCCGCTCCGGCGACATTGGCAAGCTCGACGAGGACGGATTCCTTTATATCCTCGACCGCAAAAAGGACATGATCATTTCCGGCGGGTTCAACGTCTTCCCGACGGACATCGAAGCGATCATCGGCGAACACGAGGACGTTCTCGACGTCACGGTAATCGGCGTGCCGCACGAGAAATGGGAGGAGACGCCGCTTGCGCTGGTGATCCCGCGCGATGGTGCGGCGGCCTCGACAGAGGACATCCTGATTTGGGCCAACCAGCGCCTGGCCAAACATCAGCGCCTCTCCGGCGTCGAGTTTCGCGAGGAATTCCCGCGCAACGCGCTCGGCAAGGTTCTTAAACGCATCCTCCGGGAGCCTTATATCAAGGTGCGTTGTACGTAATGCCGAGCCTCGTCAGAGGACGACCACGCCCGCAGCCGCCAGCTCCGCTATCCGTGCCTCGGAATAGCCCAGGCCACGCAGTATCTCGCCACCGTGCTCGCCGTGGCCGGGCGAGCCTTCGGCAAGATTGGCGATTGCTTCTTCCGGCAGGCCGGGGACGCGCGGCACCGGCACCACGCCGACAGGTTGCTGGGCGAGCAGCGGCGCCGCATCGACCGCCGCGACGTGCTCGTCGCCAAGCCAGTCGCCGATGCCATTGATCTCGCTGCATAAGACATCGGCGGCGGCGAGCTCTTCGAGCCATTCGGCGGAGGTGCGCCGGCGCACGGCCTCGTTGAGCATGGGCATCAGAACATCCAGCGCATCGGCCCGCTTCTCCGGGCTGTCGAAACGCGGATCCTCGGCGAGGTCGGGGCGGCCGAGCACACGGCACATGTCGCGATACTGTTCTTCGCGCATCATGGTGATGGCGATCCAGCCGTCGCTGGTGCGGTAGGCGCCGCCCGGCGCGTTGAGGGGCCGCGGTTGTTCGCCCTCGAGATGGCCCTCGACGATCTTGGGCGCGATCAGCCGCGCCGCCGCCTGCATCAGGTTGACGTCGATCAGCCGACCTTCGTCGCGCCGCGCATAGAGCGAGGTGGCGACGGCCTGGAAGGCGAACATCGATGCCGCGGTATCGACCAGCACGAAGCCGACCTTGAGCGGCCGGCCGTCGGCGCCGCGGTTGATGGCCATGATGCCCGAATAGGCCTGCGCCACCATATCGGTGGCCGGCCGCTCGGCATAGGGCCCGTCCTGGCCGAAGCCGCTGATCGCGACATAGAGCAGGCGCGGGTTGCGCGCCCGCATGGCAGCGTAGCCGAGGCCGAGCCGGTCGCCGGCGCCGGGGCGGAAGCTGGCAATCATGACATCGGCCGTCTCGAGCAGCCGCCCTGCCACCTCGACCCCGGGCGGCTGCTTGAGATCGAGCGCCAGACTGGACTTGCCGCGGTTGACAGCCATCTCCATCGCCGCGTGGGCGCCGTGGCGGGTGCCGAGGTGGCGCGCCCAATCGCCTTGCGGCGGCTCGACCTTGATCACCCGCGCGCCATGGGCAGCGAGCAACAGCCCGCAGCCCGGCCCGGCCATGCCCTGGCTGAAATCCACCACCGTGATACCCGCGAAGGGGCGCTCGTAACTGGCTTGCTCCATCGCGCCATAGTGCGGCGGCGTGCGGCAGACGGCAAGCACCCCGCGCGGCAAATCGTCGCTACGCCTACATGACGTACTGAGCGAACTTCAGGGTCGTTGCTCGCGCCATTTCGTCGGTCTTGACGTTGACGACCGCGACGCGGCCTTTGTCGACTTGCGCTTGCGCGCGCTTCAGCGCCGGCCCCAGGTCCGCGGGCTTTTCGACATAGTCGCCGTAACAGCCCAGCGCTTCCGCCATGCGGTCATAGCGGGTGAAGCCGAGATCCCGGCCCGGCTTGTCCGGCGGACCGGCGGCGCTCCAGCCGCCGTTCAGGCTGATCACCACGAGCAACGGGATATTGTGGCGCACGGCGGTGTCGAGCTCCATGGCGTTGAGCCCGAAGGAGCCGTCGCCATGGACGACGATGACCTGCTTGTCCGGCTTCGCCACCTTGGCGCCGAGGCCCAGCGGCAAGCCCACGCCCATGGTGCCGAACGGTCCTGAATTCAGTCTATGCCCCGGCCTGTGCGTCGGCATCGATTGGCGTCCGAAGTTCAGTATCTCATGGCCGTCAACCACCAAGACCGCGTCCCGGTCCATGAAATTCTTCAGCTCCTCGCAGAGGCGCAACGGGTGAATCGGCTCGGCATCGGAACGGCTGTTGTCGCCGGGGCGGCCGCGCTTTTCCTCTTCCCGCGCCGCCAGTCGGTTCCGCCAGGGCAGGGTGTGCTGCGGATCGACCTGCCCGGCCAACGCCTCGTTCAGCTGCGCCAGAACCGCCTTGGCATCGCCGACGATGCCGATATCGAGCTGGCGCGGCGAGGTCGCGATCTCGCCGGCATCGATGTCGATACGGGCGACGGTCGCCTCGGCGTTGAAGCGCGGCGGCGCCAGGTGATTGACGATGTAGTTGAGCCGGGTGCCGACCACCAGGATCAGGTCGGCCTCGGCGAAGGCAAGCGAACGGGCGGAGGCATAGCAGCACTCATGATCCTCGGCGATGACGCCGCGGCCCTGGGGCGTGGTGTAGAAGGGCAGGCCCAGGCCGTCGACCAGTTGGCCCAATTCCGCCCAGGCTTGCGACCACAGAACACCGCTGCCCGAAATTACGACCGGTCGCTCCGCGGCGAGCAGCGTCTTCGCCAGCAGCGCGATGTCCGCCGCCGCCGCCGCCGGACGGTGAAGCCTGAGCGGGCGGCTGGCGTAATGCCAATCGATCTCGGCGTCGTCGACCGTGCGATAGAGCATGTCCGCCGGCAGATCGACATAGACCGGACCCGGCTTGCCCGAGACCGCGGTTTGCAGGGCCTCGTTGAGCTGTTCGGGGATGCGCTCGGGATGATGGATCCGCAAGGCGTGCTTGGCGCACGGGCCCATGATCGCCATTTGATCGATTTCCTGGAAGGCTTGCCGGCCGCGGATATCGACAGGGCTGGAGCCGCCCAGCGCCACCACCGGCGCGCCATCGATCAGGGCGTTGGCCATGCCGGTGGCGAGATTGATCGTGCCGGGCCCACTGCATGCCATGCAGACACCGGGCAGGTTCCTGAGCCGCGCGTAGGCATTCGCCATCATGGCCGCCGCCTGTTCATGGCGGACGTCGATCATGCGGATGCCGGCCTCCTTGCAGCCGTTCTCGGTGGCCAGCATCGGTCCGCCCATGAGATAGAAGATATCCTCGACGCCGGCCAGCGCCAGCGAGCGCGTCAGAATCTGCGAGCCGTTCATCTCGGCCATGCTTGTCCTCTTCTGATTATCGCCGCGCGATCTTGTAGCCGACCGACTCCCGGTCCCAGGTACGCTTGCCGATGCCGAGCTTGCGCAGCGCCTCTTTGCGTATCTTGCCGGTGGCGGTCTTGGCCAGCTGCGAAACCGCCTCGACATAACGCGGCACGGCGAAGCGTGGCATGCGTTCGACGCAAAAGTCGAGCAGGGCCACGTTGTCGATGTCGCGTCCACCCTCGGTGACGATGCAGGCCATGACCTCTTCCTCGCCGCCGGCGCCTTCGACCCGGATGCCGATCACCGCACTTTCCACGATCTCCGGGTGATCGTTGAGCACCTGTTCGATTTCGAAGGAGGAGATGTTCTCGCCGCGACGGCGGATGCGGTCCTTGATGCGGTCAACGAAGAACAGTCGGCCCTCCTGGTCGAAGTGGCCTGCGTCGCCGCTGTGGAACCACAGGTTCCGCCACGCCTCCACCGTGCGCTCTGGCATGCGGAAATAGTCCTGACCAAAGCAGAACGGCACCTTGGGTCGGACGACGATTTCGCCGATCTCACCGGCGGGCAAGGCTGCGTCGGTCTCGGGGTCGACCACCCGGACCTCGAAGAACTCGTCCATGATGTGCCCGGCCATCCCCGGCAGGAGCGGGTCATCATGCCTCGTGTAGCAGACGACATTGACCTCGGTCATGCCGTAGGCTTGCATGAGCTTGATGCCGAAGCGTTCTTCGAAGGCCTCGCCCCATTCGGCGGCGATCGGGATCGCCACGATGGTGCGCAGTGCGTGGTCGCGATCGAAGTCGCTTGGCGGCGTGCGGAAGATGAACTCGGGCATCACCCCCAGCGCATTGGTCACCGTGGCGCCGCATTGGCGCACATCTTCGAGCCAGCGATTGGGGCTGAAGCGCTCGACGCAATGGACCCGGGAGCCGGCGATCAAGGCACTCAAC
>CAZVDW010000735.1:0-5683 GCA_964625645.1 uncultured Rhodospirillaceae bacterium | reverse complement strand
CAACCCCGATCACGACGCCCGGCTCTCGACCTACGCCATGCTCTGGATCAAGGCTGGCATCCAGGAGCATGTGCTGCGTTCCTGGTCGCTGGTGCGGATCAGCACGTCGACGGCGCAAAAGTCGCTGTTCTTCAACATTCGCCGCATGGGCGCGGCGCTGAGCGAGACGGGCGATGCTATCGGCGAAGGGGCGATAGGGCGCATCGCCCGTGCCCTCGACCAGCCCGAACGCGACGTCCGGCGCATGGCCGAGCGCCTGCGCGTGCCGGACAGATCGCTCGATTCCAGTGGCGAGACGGCCGCCGGCGAAAGCGCTCTCGACCGCCTGCCCGACGCCTCGCCCGATCCGGAAGAGATGGTCATCGCCAGCGACGAGGGCCGCCACCGGCGCCGGCTGTTGAGCGCCGCGCTCGCCGAGCTCAAGGAGCGCGAACGCTTGATCATCACCCGCCGCCATTTGTCGGAGGCCGCCATGACCCTTGAAGCGGTAGGCCGTGAGCTCGGCATATCCAAGGAGCGGGTGCGCCAGATCGAAAGCCGCGCGCTCGCCAAGCTCAAGACCCTGATGGGCGCCGACGCTCAATCCGAGGCGATGGCATGAGCGCGCTTTCGGAGCAATTTGTCGATGCCCTGGCCTATGCGACGGAGCTGCATAACGGCCAGACCCGCAAGGGCACGGACATTCCCTACATCTCCCATCTGCTGGCGGTCTGCGGCCTGGTGCTGGAACATGGCGGCGGCGAGACCGAAGCCATGGCCGCCCTGCTGCACGACGGCCCCGAGGATCGTGGCGGCGAGGCCACCCTGGCGCAGATCCGCGAACGCTACGGCGACGCGGTGGCCGACATCGTGGCCGCCTGCTCGGATACCTTCGAGACGCCAAAGCCACCGTGGAAGGCGCGAAAGGAAGCCTATATAGCCGCCATCGCCCTCAAGAGCGCGGGCGCGCGCCTGGTCTCGGCCGCCGACAAGCTGCACAACGCCCGCGCCATCCTGGCCGACCTGCGCGTGCATGGCCCGGCCCTGTGGGACCGCTTCAACGCGGGCGGCGAAGATGTGCTTTGGTATTACCGCTCGCTTTGCGACGCTTTCGCCGGCCATGGCGAGACAGCCCTGATCGACGGCTTGCGGCGCACCGTCGATGCCATAGCCACGGAGATGGAAGCATGCGGACGCTCGTGATTCTTGCCACCTTGCTGGTCGCGGGCTTCGGCGCGCGGGCCGATGACGGCTTACAGGCGATCCTCGAGGCACGTCCGGCCGAGGACATGGCACGCGACCAATATCGCCATCCCGCCGAGACCATGGCCTTCTTCGGGCTCGAGCCCGGCATGGCCGTGGTCGAGACCCTGCCCGGCCGGCGCGCCTGGTACACCAAGATCCTGGTGCCCTATCTCGGGCCGGACGGCGTGCTCTACGGCGCCAATTACCCCCTCGCGCTCATGCAGCGCATGATGGGCGAGCGCTGGGAAGGCATGCGCGAAAGGATGGGGGCTTGGCCCGAGACCTTCCCACCCCAGGCCGCAGCCTATGCCGAGGCGCCGCCGACAATCGATACGCTCTACATCACCGAGGCGCCCGCGGCGCTGTATGGCACGTTCGACCAGGTGCTGTTTATCCGCTCGCTGCACCACCTCAACCGCTACGACCCGGCGATACTCGACCGCGCCGCGGCGGAAGCGCGCGACCTGCTCAAGCCCGACGGCGTGGTCGGCATCGTGCAGCACCGGGCGCCGGAAAGCGCCTCGGACGAATGGGCCGGCGGCAATAACGGCTACCTCAAGACCTCACGCGTCGTCGAAGCCTTCACAGGCGCCGGGCTGGTGTTGGAGGAAAGCTCCGAGCTTAACGCCAACCCCCTCGACCAACCGAGCGAGGAAGACCGCGTCTGGCGCCTGCCGCCAAGCAACGGCCAGGGCCGCGAAAGCCGCGAGACCTATCTGGCGATAGGCGAATCCGACCGCATGACCCTGCGCTTCCGCAAGCCGGGCTAGGCTTGCTCGGCGGCTGTCACCGTTCGACGCAGCCACTGCGCACCGATCATGCCGCCTGCCGCCAGCATTGACCGCGCGGCTGACGCAGGATGGCAGCGATGTCGACGGTCCTGATCGTTTCAACGTCTTGGGCGGTTATCGCCCTGGTGCTGCTCGTGGTGGCTTGGCGGCTGGCCCGTGGCGGCAGAATTGTGGCGCACAGGAACATCATGATCCTGCTGACCGTTGGCGCCTGGGTCTTCGTCGTCAACTATATATTCGTGCAGCGCTATGGCGGGGGTTTCGGGTCGTTCCCGCGCGACTACGTTCCGTGGATGGCATTGCACGGGTCTTTGGGGCTGGTTCCGCTCGTTGGCGCGAGCTGTCTGGTTCTTGGTCGATCGATGACGGGTCGGAACAGGTTCGCCAGCCATTTCAATGGGCATCACAAAGCATATGGCCGCGCGTTCATCGTGGTTTGGCTCTTTAGCCATCTTGGCGGCATCTTCAACGCGATCTTTCTGCGCTGATGAGCGTCGCTTCCGGCGTGTCGGCGAAGACGTGGCATTTTGCCCATTTCGGCAGGCCGGCTGGTCTGCCGGCACCGGACCACCCCTCTTCGACCGGGCTCAGACGCTCAGCGCGAAGCCCCTGTAGCCGTCGGCGACGATTTCCTCGCATTTCTCCACATAGGCCGGGAAGCCGCCGATATAGGGCATGAAGATGCGCGGCTTGCCGGGGATGTTGGCGCCGACATACCAGGAGCCGCAGGAGGCGCGCAGGTGGTGGTCGGCGACCTCGGCGACGTGGGCTATCCAGTCGTCTTCGGCCGCCTCGGTCGCCTCGATGCGGGCGAGGCCGTGCTCGCGCATATGGGCGATGCAGTCGGCGATCCAGGCCACATGCTGCTCGATGGAGGGGATCATGTTGGTGAAAACCGATGGGCTGCCGGGCCCGGTGATGGTGAACAGGTTGGGAAAGCCGGCCATGGTCAGGCCGAGATAGGCGCGCGGGCCCTCGGCCCACTTGTCGCGCAAGGCGCGGCCGTCCTTGCCGCGGATATCGATCTTCAGCAAGGCACCGGTCATGGCGTCGAAGCCGGTGGCGAAGACAATGGCGTCGAGCGCATAGGTCTCGCCGCCGACCACCACGCCGTCGGCGCAGAGGCGCTCGATGGGTGTCTCGCGAACGTTCACGAGCTCGACGGTGTCGCGGTTGAAAGTAGCGTGGAAACCGGTGTCGACGCAAAGCCGCCGGCAGCCGATCACGCCGGCGGGCATGAGCAATTCCGCCGTCTCGGGATCGCGCACGGTCTGGCGCACCTTTTCGCGCACGAAAGACGCCGCCGTCTCGTTGGCGTCGGCATCGAACATCAAATCCTTGAAGGCGCCCAGGAAACCGACGCCGCCGGTACGCCAGCGATCCTCGTATTCCCGCTGCCGGTCCTCGGCGCTGGTCTCCACGGCATTGACATCGTTGAGCGGAAACATGACGCCGCTCGGCAGGCTGCGCGCGCGCTGGCGCATCTCGCCGTAATGGGCCTTGACCTCGGCTTGCGCCTCGGGCGCCAGCGGCGCGTTGTGCGCCGGTACCGTGTAGTGAGCGGACCGTTGGAAGACGAACAGATGCTCGGCCTGCTCGGCGATGATGGGGATCGCCTGGATGCCGGAAGAGCCGGTGCCGATCACGCCGACGCGCCGGCCTGAGAAATCGACCTCTTCATGGGGCCACAGGCCGGTGTGGTAGGTCTCGCCCGCGAAGCTGTCGGTGCCTGCGATGTCGGGCATGCTGGGCACCGACAGGCAGCCGGTCGCCATGATGCAGAAGCGCGCCGAGAGCGCTTCGCCGGTGTCGGTCTCGAGGCGCCAAAGCGCGGCCGCCTCGTCGAACGTTGCGCTGACCACGCGGGTCTCGAAGGTGATGTCCCGGCGCAGATCGAAGCGCTCGGCGACATGCCGGGCATAGCGCAGGATCTCGGGCTGGGTGGCGTAGCGCTCGGTCCATTCCCAGTCCTGCTGCAGTTCGGCGGAGAACTGATAGGAATACTGCATGCTCTCGACATCGCAGCGGGCGCCGGGATAGCGGTTCCAGTACCAGGTGCCGCCGACCTCGCTGGCGGCCTCGATCACGCGCACGCGCAAGCCCTGGCCGCGCAAACGGTGCAGCATGTAGAGCCCGGCAAAGCCGGCGCCGACGATGATCGCGTCATAATCAACTTTGGTCATGGCCGGACCCTAGCCGGAAAGCCGGATCGCGCAAAGCCGCTGCACGCAGGCCGGCCTGGGCTCGCCGACCTCGAGATCTTCATAGGCGAGCACGCGCAGGTCAGCTTGCGCCGCAATTTCCAGCAGCTCGCCGTGGCGCAACAGGAAATCCGGATTGGACGGCCGCCTGAAGCGCTCGTTGCCCACCGCGAAAGTCTCGTAGATCAACACAGCGCCCGGCGCGAGTGCCGCGATGATCTCGGGAAACAGTGGCCGGTGCAGGTAATTGGTCACGACGATGCCGGCGAACGTCGCCTCTCCCAAGGGCCAGGGACCGGCTTCGAGATCGGCGCCGATGGCCGTCGCCGCGGCGCCGAGACGCGAGATATCCCGGTCGACCGCCGTGACCGCATGGCCGCGTTGCAGAAATAGTCGGGTGTGCCGGCCGCCGCCGCAGGCGAGATCGAGGACCGGACCAGCGGCCGCCACCAGGGGCGCGAATCGGGTGACCCAGGGCGATGGCGCGGCTTGTTCTTCGGGCATGGGCATGTCATCTAATGTTGGGATAGCCGCGATCGCGGCCTTGAACGATGGCCGAAGCATGATCGTCTATGACGTCAAATGCGCCAAGTCGCACGTTTTCGAGGGCTGGTTCCGCGACAGCACCGCCTTCGACGAACAGATGGCGGCGGGCGAGATCGTCTGCCCGGTCTGCGGCGAGACCGAGGTCGGCAAGGCGCCCATGGCGCCCGCCATCGGCCGCGCGCGCGACGGCGGCGGCGACAGCGCTGCGCCCGACATGCAGGCCGCGGTGATGTCGAAGCTGCGCGAGATGCGCGATGTGGTGGAGAAGAACAGCGAGCATGTCGGCGCCGCGTTCCCCGAGGACGCGCGCAAGATCCACTACGGCGAGACCGAGGTGCGCAATATCCACGGCGATGCCACGCAGGACGAAGCCAAGGCGCTGAAGGAAGAAGGCGTTGCCGTGGCGATGATCCCCTGGCCGTCGCGACACGACAGTTGAAGGCCCGCTTCGGCCGCTCGTTGCGCGACGATTGGCGGCTCGATCCCTCTCTGACGCATCTCGACCACGGCGCCTTTGGTGCCGCGCTCGGCGTCGCCCTCGATGCCCAGACCGCGTGGCGCCAGCGCCTGGAGCGCGACAGCCACCCGGCGGGAGAACCGATCGAGACGCGGATGGTGGACTCCATGCTGCGCGAGCTGCAGAAGAAGGTGGCCGAGGAGAACCGGGGCATTCGCCGGGAGGTGCTCAAGTACGACCTGGTGGTCCACGAGCAGCGGCAGGCCATCTACGCCTGGCGCCGGGGCATGGTGCAGGAGGACGGCTTCGACGCCGAGGACCTGGTGGCCTCCCTGGTGGAGGACCTCTGCGCGCGGCTGGAAGAGCCCGACGCCCTGGCCGGCGCCCTCGAGGCCCACTTCCATCAGCCGTTCGACGTCGACGGCGTGCGGCAGGCAGACTACGCCGACGTGGCCTTCGAGCAG
>CAZVDW010000734.1:0-14430 GCA_964625645.1 uncultured Rhodospirillaceae bacterium | reverse complement strand
GGTTGAAAAATCCGCTGCGCCCTTCAGCTGTCTCGAACGGCTTCCAGAACGTGTCCATCAGCTCCTTGGTCAAGCGCTCCTTGTGGTAAAGTGCATGACGAAGGATTAGTCGCATCATGCCGTAATTCATCATCGATTGGGCGAGATGGCGAATGACGGGTGCCCGCATGGTGGTGATAGGCTGCACCGGCCAATAATCGTAGCCCACCGGATTGATCAAGGTGAGGTCGATGAGCCGATCCGGGTAGCGGACGGACATGATCTGAGCCACACCGCCACCGACGTCGTGGGCCACCAGATGAAAGCGTGCAACTCCCAGCGCGTCCATCAATTGGATCATCAACTCGGCTTGCCCGGTGATCGAGTGGTCTGCGTCGGTGGGCTTGTCCGAAGCACCGCACCCCAGCAGGTCGGCGGCGACGATGTCGAAGTCGTTCTCCAGTTCGCTGATAATCGGCAGCCAGAGAAATGAATAACTGGCGACACCGTGTAGCATAAGAACGGGGTCGCCCGTGCCGCAACGGCGGTATGCCAGTCGATGATCGCCGGCCGTCGCGAACCGATAGGCTTCGTCTTTTTCGTGTTGCATTGGGATATCTGCGAATTCTAGTGTGTGGCCTTGCCCGGCCATCATTGGTGACGTGCCATTAAGCGACATTCCCCAGACACCCCTAACCTGGACTTCGATGATAGCGGAACCGCTCGCCCCGGGTAACCAATAATACCTATTGGGATCTGCCAGGACCTGTATCGGCTGGCTGCCTGGCTGCGGACAACGCTTGTTGATCCACCGTAACGTCGAGGGCCCGCATGCCATGGCGGCCGAACCTTGATATCAAACCGTGGGATCCCATTCGCCGGCGACAACGACGGCTTCGTCCTCGCCGGGCCAAGGGCCCATCGTTACGCCGACGGCATCGAGCGGGACATCGCCGTCGTTCCGCAACTGGAACAGCACGCCGACGGGAATCGACAAAGCGACCCCCGGGTAAACATCCACGATGCGGGCAGGGTTATCGCCATGCGCCAGCCACATCCGTCCGGAACCGGACAGAAAGAACCAGAGCTCCTCGACGCTCTTGTGTCTCACGGCGCGGCCGATCCGTCGCGGCGGCAGGCGGAAGTGAGCCATGCCGCCGCGTGTCACAGCCGCCAGCAGGCGGACCTCCAAGCCGTCCGGTGCGATGACATCGTGGCCGGAGGGCAGGTGTTTGATTTCAGGCAACATAAGCGTCTCCCTCGGTGGTGCCCAATATGACGGTCAACCGTGCACTATCAATTCCGTCTGTGGTATTCATGTTCGGGCGTGAGGGGGCTCGGTTGCAATGGGAAAGGGGAACACGGAAGGCGGTCTTGACTGAGAGGTAGCCGAAAATGAGATACGCGCTGCTGCTCCGTGGCGTTTCCACCGCCTTCGCCCGCCCCGCCTGGGTTGGGGTCGACGGCTGACGGGGAGGGCCTGCTCATCGAAGTTATTTATGCTTTGCTTGGCTTGATTATCGGCGCTGCTGTCGCCGGGGCTTGGATATCGTTTCACGGGCGGGCGGTCACAACGTCGCAGCATGACAGCGCGAGGCAGCTGAGTGCGATCGTCGACAATGCCATTGACGCCATCATTTCGATTTCCACGGACGGTTCGATCCGCAGCGTAAACCTGGCGACCGAGCGTGTGTTCGGTTATTCCCGCGGCGAACTGATTGGGCAAAACGTCTCGATACTCATGCCCGAGCCGTTTTCGAGCGAGCACGATGGCTATATCCGGAATTTCCTGCACACGGGAGACGCCAAGATCATCGGCATTGACCGTGCTGTTACCGGCAAGCACAAGGACGGCCGCTTGTTGGCGCTTGAAATTGGAGTGACGGAAAGCGTATCGGCCGGAGAACGCATGTTCGTCGCCGTGTTGCGGGATATCTCGGAGCGCAACGATGCCGAAGCACGCCTTCGGCTGAGCGAGCAGCGCTTACAGCAAAGCCAGGAGTTCGCGAATATCGGAACCTGGGACTGGAACATCCAGACCAACGATTTGTATTGGTCCGAGCGCATCGCGCCATTGTTCGGCTACAAGAAGGGCGAGCTGGAAACCTCCTACGACAACTTTTTGAAAGCGGTCCATCCGGATGACCGGCAACTGGTCGGCGATGCGGTTACCGCCTGTATCGAAGAGGGGGCGGAATACAATATCGAGCACCGCGTCGTCTGGCCGGACGGCACGACCCGGTGGTTGCTGGAAAAGGGCGACGTGGTTCGCGACGCCGACGGCAATCCACGGAACATGTTGGGCGTGGTGCAGGATATCACCCGCGCCAAGCGGGCGGAGCAGGCACTGGTGCTGGCAAAGGAGGAGGCCGATCAGGCCAACCAGGCCAAGTCGGAGTTCCTGTCCTCGATGAGCCATGAGCTCAGAACGCCGTTGAACGCCATTATCGGCTTTTCCCAATTGCTGGAGCTGGACAAGGAGGATCTGGACGAGGACCAACGCCAGAGCGTTCAGCAAATTCACCGGGGCGGGCACCACTTGCTTGAGCTTGTCAATGAAGTGTTGGACTTGGCGAAGATAGAAGCGGGTAAGCTAACACTCAGCGTGGAAATCATCGACCCGGTCGAAATCCTGGAATCCGGGATTACCCTGATCAAGGGCATGGCCGCCACGCGACAAATCACGGTGGTGGACGGAACCGCGGATTGTCCGGACGTTCTGATGTATGCCGATGCCACGCGGGTCAAGCAGGTGCTGTCGAACCTGCTTTCCAATGCCGTGAAATACAACAAGGTAGGCGGCACGCTGACGCTTTCCGCCGCACTGACCGCGGACGGCATGCTGAGATTGTCTGTCGGCGATACAGGGATTGGCATTCCCGCGGATCGCCAGCGGGAAGTCTTTCAGGCGTTTTCTCGCTTGAGTGCGGAAAACAGCGATATCGAGGGCACAGGCATCGGTCTTACCATTGCCCAACGCCTGGTTTCCATGATGGGCGGCGAGCTGGGTTTCGAGAGCGTGGCGGGAGAAGGCTCCACCTTTTGGTTCGATGTGCCCTGCGTGCCTCGCAGCAGCGTGCAAACGGGCGAGGCAAGCCTGGAGGAGGCCTTGGGCGGCGATATCGACATCGTCGAGGGTAACCACCGTGTTCTCTACATCGAAGACAACCAGGCGAACCGGGACCTCATGGGGCACGTCATCGGCCGCTTCGCCGGCGTAAGCTTGCAGACGGCGCATAGTGCCGAGATCGGGGTGGCGCTAGCGGAACAGACACTTCCCGACGTTATCCTCATGGATGTCAATTTGCCGGGCATGGACGGTTTCGACGCCTTGCGCTGCCTGCGCGACAATGAGCGGACGAAAAGTATTCCCGTCATCGCGCTCAGTGCCAATGCCATGCCGGGGGAGATCGATCGCGGCCTGCAGGCGGGGTTTTTGGGTTATCTCACCAAGCCGTTCAGCATTCCGGGACTGGTCGCATTGTTGAACAAGGGGTTGCGACAAGAGCGGTAATACCAAGGCGCGGAGCCCGCCTCATGGGATCATGGTGTCGAAAGCCTGCAGGCGCCGGTAATGGTGCTCGGCATCGTCCTGGAAAAGGCCGCGGGTCATGCCGGCCACGAACTGGGGCACGTGCACCCGCAAGGTGGCGATGGAGCAACCGCTCGGGCCGAAGCTCATGGTCGGGCCGAACGTGAAATCGTGAATGTTGCGCAGGTAGGGGGCTGCTCCGGGGCTCAGTTCCTCAAAGGCATAGTCGCGATTGAGATAGGGATAACGCCCAAGCCGCGCATCTTCCTCGCCGTCGGGCGGAGTGAAGCGGTCGGCCCAGGTGGCGATATGAGGCGCGAGGGCGGCGAGCTCGGGGCGTTGCGCGATATCCTCGTCATGCCCGGTGCCGCAGATCACGAAGTCCGCGTCGAAAGTGCCGCCACCGACGTCAAGGCGTACGCCGTCGTCATGGGCGCTGGCGTCGCGCCACGGCGCGTTGGTATGCAGATGGTAGTTGGGCAAGGCGTTCACGCGTCCCCAGGTCTCCGGTGGCATGCCCATGCGCGTGTTCAAGACGGTGCGCATGAAGCGCCAGCGCCAGAGATCGTCGAGATCGCCCAAATGGCGCATGAAGCCGGCGAACATGAGCCAGCGATAGACCTGTTTACGGCGATGGCTGTCGCGGCGGCAGAACTGATGGACCTCCGCCGCACCCGCCTTCAGGGCCTCGACGGCCTGGTCGGTCGCCGAGGCACCGATGCCGAGGACGGCCACGCGCTTGCCGCGCAAAGCGGCAAAATCGATATCGTCGGCGGCCTGGGCGCGCAGGTGCACCGGCAGCGCCTCGATAAAGCCCGGCATCCACCAGCGCCCGGTGCCGTCATGCCCGGTGCAGAGCGCGATCTTGCGGGCAAAGCACGTTTCATCGCCATGCGCATGGCGGATATGCGCAGCCAGACAGCCCTCCGCCGGCTCGATGCGCTTCAATGTGACGCCATTGCGGACGGGCAGCGACAGGACCTTGCGGTACCAGACCAGATAGTCGCGCCAGGCATCGACGGGGATGAGCTCGAGGGCGGCAAAGGACTCCTCGCCGTAGGTGGCCTCGTGCCAGGCCTGATAGGTCAGGCTGGGGGTGCCGAGATCGAGCGTTGCCATGTGTGGCGGGGAGCGCAGAATGGGCATGCGGGCGAAACTGTTCCAAACGCCTTCCTTGCCTTCCTCGGCGGCGTCGATGGCGACGATATTATCAACCCGGTCCCGCAGTAACTGGGCGCAGATCGCAAGCCCGCTCTGACCAGCTCCGACAACAAGCACGTCGAGCAAGGGTGCGCCACCCGGTCCACGCCGTGCCGGCATCCACTCGGATTCCGGGTGCCGCAGGGCGTGCATATCCTTCGAGATTTGCGCTTCAAGCGCGCCGAGCTCGCTATCGCCCATGATGTCCACTGTTCCAGGCTGCCATGACAGACAGCTCAGTAGGCGAATAACAGGTCCAGGCGCAAGGCCACAGCATTTATGAGGAATCGCGACACGACTTGCCGCCGGGCACCGTCCAGGCTATCTCATGAATGAGCGCGTTACGCAGCCGCCCTACCGCTGCAGCTGTTTTTGTTGCGTGGCATCCAACGCATTGGGAGGGTGCACCTATGTCCAAGCTGGTCGAACCTGCCGAGCTTGCAGGTGTCGGTGACGGCGTTCGCTACAAGTCCGGTGGAGCGTCCGCCATCGTCACCTTTTGCTGCGTGGAAGGCGACGACGGCAGCATCGAGACCACCTTTCTCGGTGGCGATGCAATCGGCTTGCTTGGCGTGCAGGCCGAGGACCTTCTTGGCGAAGGTAGCCGTTTGCACGCTTTGATCGCGGCTGACGGCCGCGGCGAGATGCTCGTCAAGTTGCAAGAGGCGATGACTGCGGGCCGGCCATGGTCGGCCGAGTTCGATATCGCCACGGCGTCGGGCGCGCGAAGGCGCCTGCACGGCGTCTGGCAGCCCACGCGCCAAGGCAATGGCCGGCTGACATGGGATGGCTTCTGGCGCAATGTCCACGCGAGCGGGCAGGTGGATTACGTTTCCGGCTGGCCGAGGTCGGTGGCGCAACTGCTTGATGATGTCGCTATCGCGGTCGCTGGCGCGGAGACCTATAACGATGCGGTTCGGATCGCCATGGACAAGATCCGGGAATACACGGGCTGGCCGGTCGGGCACGCTTTTCATGTCGCCGGCGAACCGCCCGTGCTCGAGCCAAGCGGCATCTGGAGCGGTGGCGACGACGAGGCCCATCGCAGCTTCCGCCAGGTCACGTCGCAAGTCGCCTTCCGCTCCGGCGAGGGCTTGCCCGGCCGGGTTCTAGAATCCGGACAGCCGACATGGATCAGCGACGTCAAGCAGGATTCGAATTTTCCGCGCGCTCGCATGGCTGGCAATATAGGCGTCGCTGCCGGTTTCGCCTTTCCGGTCATCGCCGAGCCGGATGTCCTTGCGGTGCTCGAGTTCTATTCCGCTGAGCCTGTCGAGCCCGATGCAACATTGCTCGAGATTACCCGCCTGGTTGGCCTGACACTCGGTCAGTTGCTGCGGCGCAAGCAAGGTGTCGATGCCATACGTCAGACCGATGCAACCTTGATGGGTATTCTTGCCACGGCGCCTGACGCAATCATCGCCGTTGGCGAGGACCAGTCCATTCGCTTGGTCAATCCTGCCACGGAACGGATATTCGGTTACGCGGCCGAAGAGTTGATTGGTCAGCCAATCGACATCCTGATCCCGGACCGCGCCAGGGTCGAGCACGCGAAACATGTCGCCAATTTTTCGAAATCGGCGGATAGCGCACGGACTATCGCGTTGCGGGAAGCTATCGCCGGGCGGCGCAAGAGCGGCGAGGAATTTCCCGCCGAGGCCGCCTTGTCGAAGACGACACAGGACGATGTTACCATCTACACCGTCTATCTGCGCGATATCAGCCGGCGCGCGGCCGTGGACGCCGCCTTGCGTGACAGCGAGCAGAAATTCCGCAGCGTCTTCGACGATGGTCCGTTGGGCATGGCGCTCATCGACATGGATCGCCGCTTCGTGAACGTGAACAAGAGGCTTTGCGAAATTCTTCAGCGCGATGGCGATGACATCAAGCTGCGGTCCGTCGAGAAGATGACCCATCCGGACGACCGTGAAGACGATCATGCCATATGGCGCAAGGTCATGACCGGCAAGCTGGCCTCCGGTCAAATCGACAAGCGCTATATCCGCGGTGACTATACGACGGTGCCCGTCGCGGAATCGATCAGCGTTCTGTACGACGATACGGGTAAGCCGCAATACACGTTGTCCATGATCGAGGACGTCACGGCACGCAAGGTGGCCCAGCGACAGTTGCGCGAGGCCCGTGACCAACTGGAGGCCCGCGTGACGGCACGGACGCGGGAACTGACCCAGGAAGTGGCCGAGCGCAAACGGGCCGAAGAAGAGGCCGAGCGGGCCAACCAGGCAAAATCGGAATTCGTCTCGCGCATGAGCCATGAGCTGCGCACGCCGCTTAACGCGGTGCTCGGCTTCGCTCAGATGATGCGCGACTATCCCGAGCATCGTCTCAGCACGATGGAGAGCGAAAGCCTCGCTCAGATCATCACCGGCGGCGAGCACCTGCTGCACCTGATCAACGATATCCTCGACCTGTCGCGACTGGAGTCGGGGCAGTTGGTCTTTGCCAGGGAGCCGATCGAGCTGGCGGGCATCCTCAAGGACGCCGTGAAACTGATAAGGCCGTTAGCTGCAGAACGCGGTGTCGTCGTCACGGAGGATTTCCGCGCCGCGACAACGGTCAAGGTTGCCGGCGACCCGGTTCGCCTCAAGGAAGTGTTCCTGAATATCCTCGGCAACGCCGTGAAGTACAATCGCCAGGGCGGCGCTGTCGAGGTCGCCAGCACAGTGAGCGGCGGCGATATGCTTCGTATCGGCGTGACCGATACGGGGCAGGGCATCGCCGAGGCGCGGCATGAAGAGGTATTCCTGCCGTTCTCGCGGCTGGGCGCGGAGCTCAGCACGGTCGAGGGCACCGGCATGGGACTGGCGATCAGCCAGAGGTATATGAAGGGCATGGGCGGCGGTATCGGCTTCGAAAGCGAGGTCGGTGTCGGCAGCACCTTCTGGTTCGACATTCCTATTGCACGTTAGGGCATGAGCATGAAGTGGATCTTGGCCGTCCTGTTCGGTCTTGCGCTGATACCTCCGGCAATGGCCGCCGACTGCCCCTGCGCCTTCCTTGACGAGCCGCCGGCTCTTTCGGCTGACAGTGCCGAGGGCTGGGGCGAACGTGCCGAGTGCCAGACCGTTGGCGAGGAGGCGATCCTGTTCGGCAGCGCCGACAGCGGCGCCTTCGTCTACGCCGCGGAGGGCCGCTGCGAGGTCGGGCGCCTCAACTATCCCTTCCTGCGCGAGGCCGACGGCCTCGGCGATGAAGAGCACGCCGCCTGCCTGGCCGACTCGATCGCGCTCGCCGATAGGCTGGAAGAGATCGGTATCGCGGTGGAGCGGGCGCCCGGTTGCCTGCGCTAACCGGCTATTGCGGCTCCACGAAGCCGGCCTTGGCCATGCCTTCGGCCACGGTCTTCATGGCTGCTTCGTCCCAATTCGGCCAGGTTTGCTGAAGGAACGCGAAGCTCATGTCGGGCTTGAGCTCCAAAGCCTTGTCCCTGGCAACCTGGGCTTCGGTATCGCGGCCGAGATAGGCCAACGCCACGGCCCTGGCGACATGGGCATAGAACCCCGCTGCCGGATGGCGGACGGACTTGTCGCCCCAGGCCAGCGCTTCTTCATTGTTTCCTCTTTGGATCTCCGCGATCGCGGAAACCATCTCGAACAGCCACATCTGCGGGTCGTGCGGGCTGAGACGCATTGCCGTCTGGATGGCCTCCAACGCCTCTTCGGAATGCGCTTGAAAGGTTAGCACCAAGCCACGGCCATAATGCGCCATGGCGAAACTGGGATTGAGGGCCAGTGCGGCATCGAACTCGGCCATGGCAGGCTCGTGGTCTCCAACCTGCGTAAGAATACGGCCCAGATAGGAGTGGGCGGCCGGGTCCTTGCTATCCAGGGCAAGAGCCTCGTTGGCCGTGCGCAAGCCATTCCGGATATTGGCCTCGGGATCGTCCGCGTAGCCGAATATTACTTCGGCATAGCTTACATAGGCGAGCGCGGCATGAGCCGGCGCGAAGGTCGGGTCCATGGATATGGCCTGCTCGAACAGGCCGCGCGCCGTGGCTATGTCTTCGGCGCTGTAACGATAGACGTGCCACATGCCGCGCTGATGGGCGTCCCAGGCGCGCAGGTTCTCGGTCGGCTTGCGGCGCGCGCGCTCGCGCTCGGCGGCACCGATCTCGGGCTCGATGGCGCGCACGATGGTCTCGGTGATCTCGTCCTGCAGCGCGAAAATGTCGTCGAGATCGCGGTCGTAGCGCTCGGCCCAGATATGGGCGCCGCTCGCGGCCTCGATGAGCTGGGCGGTGATGCGCACGCGGTTGCCGGCGCGGCGCACGCTTCCTTCCAATACATAGCGCACGCCAAGCTCGCGCCCGACCTGGCCGACATCGACCGCCTTGCCCTTGTAGGTGAAGGTGGAGTTGCGCGCGATCACCGTCAGCCAGCGCACCCGCGACAGCTCGGTGATCAGATCCTCGCTGATGCCGTCGGAGAAGTATTCCTGCTCGGCATCGCCCGACATGTTGTCGAAGGGCAGCACCGCGATCGACGACTTCTCCACCGGCGCCGCGGCCGCAGGCGAGGCGACATCGCCGCCTTCGCCCAGCTGATAGGCGTGTACGGGGTCGGCGATATTCTTGACCTCGTGCACACCCGCATCGCTGAAGGCGAGGTCGGGCAGGCGCCTCACCTGCATATGCGCGGACTCCGAGATGGTCACGCTGCCCGGCGCGGCCAGGCCTTCGAGGCGCGCCGCAATGTTGACGCCATCGCCGTAGATGCTGCCGTCGTCCTGCTCGATGACATCGCCGAGATTGACGCCGATGCGAAAGCGCATGCGGCGCTCTTCCGGCAGGCTTTCGTTCGTAGCGGTCAGCATGTCCTGCACGGCAACCGCGCAGCGCACCGCTTCGACGACGCTGGGGAAGGTGGCGAGCACGCTGTCGCCCGCCGTATCGACCACGCGCCCGCCGCGGCTGGCGATCTGCTCGCGGAAAATCCCGCGCGCGGCGTTCAGCGCCGCCACCGTCGCCGCCTCATCCGCCGCCATCAGGCGCGAATAGCCGGCCACGTCTGCGGCCAGAATGGCAGCAAGCTTGCGTGTCTGGCGGGCGTCGACCAAATCGTTTCCCTTCGGCGAGCGCTGCGTTCTATGACGACGGCAGTGACAGTCGCTCGGCTGCCCTCAAGCGATAATAGATTCCGGAATAGGAATTCGCGAGCAATTCCAGCCTGCCGGCGACCAGGACCGCATCATCGCTCCATTCCATGGGCTCGTCGGCCAGCAGCTCGATGAAAGTCTCGGGCCCGCCGGGCAAACAGAAAGGGCAGGCCGGCGAGATCATGCTGAGCAAGCCCCGAGTGCCATCCATGGCAAGCGGCATCAGAAAACCCACGACCCGCACATGCTCGCCCTCCAGCGCCAGGACTTCGGGCGGATATTCGGGTACCAGGTCGATGCCCTCGTAGATCAACTCGATATTGAGCAGCAGCTCCCAGGACACCGCGCCCTCGACTTCGGGCAGGGGATAGAGCGTGTCAACCGGCGGCGCCTCGTAGTCGGGTGTCTGTTGCGCCGAGACCGGGACCGCCCAGAGCCAGAGCAAGAGGATGGAGAATGCGAGGCGCATCACATGCGGAACTGGCCCTCGGCGACCAGCTCGTCGTTGACGTAGCAATTGTTCTCGGCGAGCCGCACGCTGTCCTCCGGTCCGGCCTCGCATTGCAGGCGTATGTGGCTTAACTCTACCTTGATCAGGGTGGGCTCGTCATAGGGCCTGAAGCGGGCGCCGCGGCCGGGGCTGAGAATGGTGACCCATTTCTCGATCATCACCTTCGCCGGCTCGGGGTTTTCGTTGACGATGTCGAGCGCGGACGCTGGCTGAGAGACCAGACACAGGGGCACAAGGAGCGCGAGCGCCGGTCCGAAGACCGACGCCCGCGTCTTGCGTCCGATGTATGAGACGCTTGGTCTTACCACATCACCACCGGGTTACCCGGGGAGCCCGTGGCGCCGACAATGCGCAGCGGCGCCCAGGCAAACAGGAACTCGGAAACGCCGGCATCCAGCAGCGGCTGGAAGTCGAGGTTCTCAAGGTTCCAGATGCCGTGACGGGTCTGGATATCGGTGTGGCACGGCACCGCGTAGCCGTTGCCCTTCTCGCCAAACGGCTGGGCATCATTGGCCGAGGTGTCGCCACCGGTCATGATGATCTTCTGCTCGGCGAAATACTCGCAGGCGCTGATGCCGTAGCCGGGCTCGCCCGAGGTGAAGTGGGCGCGCACCGCGGCCCGCTCCTCGCTCGACAAGGTCGGCCAGGTCTCGTTCGACCAGCTGTCGCCGTGCCCGGTATACAGGAACACGCAGTCGCCCTCGCCGATCGGATCGAGGCCCTGGGCCGCGACCATGCCGAGGATATCGGCGCGGGTGACGATGCCGGGGCTGTCGGAGCTGTCCGGAATCGGCAGCGGGTTCATGCCCTTATACGCCGGAGCGTTGAGCAGCACGCCGCGGCAGACGAAGCCGACCGCAGCCACGTACTCGACGCCGAGACGGCCCATGCCGGTCACACGGCCGCCGGCGCCGCGCGAATACTCTTCCATCGGGTTGGCGCCGTTGTAGAAGAACATGCCTTCCGAGGTGTTGACGCCGATATGGCCGGGGCCGTCGAACTGGGTCGACACCTGGCCGATCTCGGTCGACAGGAACTCGTCATGATAGACCAGCGCATTGGCACCGAACGGACCGCCTGTCGGCGTGCCGGGGATGCTCATGGTGAAGGTACGCGGGCCGAACAAAGGCACCTCGGACTGGTAGAGCTTGCCGATGGTGGCGTGGCGGCCTTCCTTGACCAGGCCGATGGCCCGCAGCACCATCGCCGGGGTGGTGCGATTGGGCGCACCGATCTTGTCGTCCGGGCCCCATTCGGTCGGCGCCCAGCTTTCGGTCAGGGGCCGGTCGTTGACCGGCGCCTGTGCGTTGGCAGCAGCGGTCAGGCACATGGCCGCCGCCCCCGCCAGCAAAGCGTGGCTAAATTTCATTGGGGTGATCCCTCCCATAGGTTGTCACGCCGGCTCACGGCCGGCTTCGTCGATGGCGGAGAATATCACATGCGGATGGCGGCCTGCCAAGGGACTTTGGCGGCGCCCCACGATCAATCAGTCGAGCAGCGGCGCGAGAGCCGCAAGGGGTATGAGCGTGGAGAGAACCGCATGTATGGCTGCGGCGCTCTCCTCGATCACTGCAATGCGCTGCGCCAGCTCTCGCCTCGCCTGCTCGCTCCAGTCAGCCTGCTCGGCGGCGGTCAGAGCGACCGCCTCGTATTGCGGCGGTAGGCCGTTCTGCGAGGGCGCCGTCTCCACATTCCTGTACGCGGCTCCCGAACGGATGCCCGCCAGCACCGCGTCAAGCAGCGCCGTATTGCGCTCCCGATAGGTCTGTCGCAACGACTCGGGCGAGCGCAGGTAGCGGGCAAGCTCGGCCACCATGCCCTGCCGGCCGGATGTTGCCGCGGGATAGTGCTCGAAGGTCTTGGCTGCGACGCGATAGCCGAGCTGGTCGCCGGCGCTCAGGACAAGATCGGGCACGGCGACCTCGACATAGCCGTCCGCGGTATGCCGGTTGCCCCGGCTGGTGCCGTCGAAACGGCGAAACAGCAGGCCGATTTGATCCACTGTCACGCCTTCGTCGGTCAGGCTCAAATAGGCGTGCGTGCCCCAGGTCGAGTCCACCGGGCTGGCGGAGGCGGCCGCGCTAATGCCGAAAATATCGAGCTCCGGTGGATAGCGCAGCAGGGATATCTCGAAGTAGCGCGCGCCGTGCCAGTCCGCAAAGCCGCCACTAGCCGACTCGCAGGCGTCGGCATCGAGGTCGGGATGGCACCAGATCTCGGTGATGAAATTGCCGCCCTCGCGGAGCGCGGGGTGGTGCCAGCCGATCGCCTGGGAGGCGAAATGGGCACGCAGGGCGTGGTAAACCTCTTCGAGGTCCGCGTTCGCGAAACGCATCTCTGCGGGCGTCGGCGCACCTGCCGCGCTCGGGCCGCGGCTCAGCAGCAGAGCGAAGCCGATTGTCAGGGCAAGATATTTCAGCCCACGTCCGGCCTGCCGGAACGGAAGGCATTCGCGGCCCGAGACCATTGCCATCGGTATTCCTTCCATGACCAATCCCGAAGGATACGTCATTACGCCCGCGATCGCATCAGGCGTTTGCCGGCATGCCGCCAGCGGGACGGAAGATCAGCGTTTGCTGACCATGATGCCGAGCCCCAGAATTACCACGAAGGTGATAACAAGGGTCACCCAGTCGTTCATATTGGCGTGGCCGCCCAGCTCGTAGACACGAACCGGGGCTGTCGCGGTGCGCGCGAGCCATTCCCAGACGCCCTGTATCCACTCTCGAAACATGGCTGATACCCGTTGACAATTCCGAACGGTTACTCTCGGGGCATGATATTAAACCTAGGGTTAACCCTAAGTTAAGAGATAGAATATATGGGTATTCCTGAGAGTCAATAGGAGCATCGTGACTTGGTTGACATCAGGATAGAAGATCGTGGCGCAGACGCTCATGTCCGGCCTCTGACCCAGCTGGGCCGGGCATGGCTCGACAGACACCTGCGCCGCGGGAGCGAGAGCGAGAGCGCCGTCGTCGTGAAGCACGGAGCGATCCCGGACATCGTCGCCGCGGCCCAGGGCGACGGGGTCGTCGTGCGCGTGGCGTATAGCCGCACCTGCGACCCCCATCGCTAGATTTGCCGGCCCGATAGGGATGGCGCCACCAGCCTCCCTACGCTCTTGGCGGAGCTTCGGGAGACAGGTGGCCTGCCGCCCGAAGCCGCAGGCGTAGGGTGGCGGACGGGGTGGGATTCGAACCCACGAGACGCTTGCACGCCTGCCGGTTTTCAAGACCGGTGCCTTAAACCACTCGGCCACCCGTCCGCGGGGCTCACGGCATAGCACAGGCGCTGGCTTTGGGCGATGCTCTGTGGCAGGCTTTCAGCCGGGGACCGAGACCGCTTGGAGGGCATTGCACCATGACATTCCGATTTATTGTTTCCGCAATCTTGGCTCTGGCGGTGGCGGCGCCTGCCGTGGCTGAAGATCTCGCTTTGGCCCGGGTTCTGCTGTCCTCGGGCGGGGTCGCCTATTACGAATTCGAGGCCGAGGTGACGGGCGACGCGACGCTCAGCCTCGACGTGCGTCTCGACCAGGTCGACGACGTGCTCAAGAGCATCGTCGTGTTCGACGACCGCGGCGGGGTGGGCGCCATTCGTCTGCCCGGACGCGAGCCCGTGGCCGAGCTCTTTCGCGACATGCCGTTCGGGCCCGAGGCCCTGGCCTCGCCCGTGCGCCTGCTGAACGCCCTCAAAGGCGCCGAGATCGCCGTCAGCGGCGGCCGGGCGCTAAACGGCCGGCTGATCGCCGCCGAGGCCGAGACCGTGGCCTTGCCCGACGGCGGCACGGTCACCCGCCACCGGGTCAGCCTGTTGACCGGCGAGGGCATGCGCCAGTTCGTGCTCGAGGAGGTCGACGCGGTGCGTTTCGCCGACCCTGCCTTGCAGGGCCAGGTCGAGCAGGCCTTGGCGGGTCTCGCGGCGCACCGCACCCGCGACCGCCGCAGCCTCACCGTCGAGGCCCGTGGCACGGGCCGGCGTATGTTACGTGTCGGTTACGTGGTCGCCGCGCCGTTGTGGAAGGCGAGCTACCGCCTCAGCCTCGCCGATGACGGCATGACCGGGCGCCTGCTCGGCTGGTCGGTGATCG
>CAZVDW010000733.1:0-2076 GCA_964625645.1 uncultured Rhodospirillaceae bacterium | reverse complement strand
AATGGCGGTGCTGGATCATTTCCACCATGCCACGCAGATCCTGCTCGAGCGGCCGGTCCTCCTCGAGAAACGCGTAATCGGCCATTATCGCGGCGGCAAAACCCCGCGCCTCCGAGCTCACCGCCGTCAGACCTTCGCCGCCCCCGGGAGCGCGCCGCCTGAGCTCGACCGCCTGAGCGACGGCCAGGACATGCGCCGCCGCGACCTGTTCGGTGAGCTGAAGAACGCGTATGCAATCGCGCGCGGCAATCGTCCCCATGCTCACTTTGTCCTGATTGTGACATTCCGTGGAGCGCGAGAATACGCTGGCCGGCATGGTCTGTTTCAACGCCTCCGCGGTCCACGCCGAAACAGCTATCTGCACCGCCTTGAAGCCGTGATTGACGGCGGCGCGGTGCTTGGGCGAGCCGGATAAATTCGCCGCCAGCCCATTGTTGAATTTGGGATCGACCAGCAGCGCAAGCTGACGGTCCATGAGATCGGCGAGATTGGCGACACAATTCTTCATGGCATCCATGACGAAGGCGATATGGCCGCCATAGAAATGCCCGCCATGCAGCACATGCTGGCCTTCGCAATCGATGACCGGATTGTCGTTGACGCTGTTAAGCTCGGTTTCGATGAATGTCCGCATCCATGGCAGGCTGTCACGCAACACGCCGATGACATGAGGGGCACAGCGGATGGAGTAACGGTCCTGCAAACGGCCTGAGTTTCGCGGCACCTCCCCGGCGTTCAAATCGCGGCGGATCCAGGCGGCGATTTGGCCCTGGCCTGGATGCGGTTTGACCTCGAACAGGCGGGCATCGAAATGATCGCTGTTGCCTTGCAGGGCAAAGGTTGCAAGCGCCGTGAGACGGGCGCCGAGACGTGTGAGATATTCGGCCCGGGCAAAGGCGCCGCAGGCGATCGCCGTCATCACGCCGGTGCCGTTCATCACCGCGATGCCCTCCTTGGGGCGCAGCGCGAGCGGCGTCAGGCCGAGAAGTTTGTGCACCTCCTCGGCATCCATCCTGGAGCTACGGTAAGATACCTCCCGCTCCCCCGCCAAAAGGGCGACAAGGTAGGACAAGGGCGTCAAATCGCCGCTGGCGCCAACCGAGCCCTCTTCCGGGATCACCGGCACAACATCGAGGTTGAGAAATTCGACCAGCCTTTGCAGCAGTTCTAGGCGAACGCCGGAATAGCCGCGGCTGAGCGAAACCAGGCGAACCGCCAAAACGGCGCGCGCCGTCGCATGCGGTAATGTCTCGCCCATTCCGCAGCCGTGAAAGCGCGACAAATTGAGCGAAAGCTCCTCGACCAGATGGCGCGGCACCGGGACCGTGCAGGAATCTCCGTAGCCCGTGGTGACGCCGTAGACGATGCCGTCTTCCTCCAGCAACAGATCGAGAAACTCGCTCCCGGCTCTGATCCGATCGTCAAACTCCGGGCTCTGGTTGAGGCGCACCGGCGCGTTGCTCTGGGCGACCAGGAGTATGTCTTCAATCGTGAGGAGACCGGAGCCGAACTCGATTTCGCGGCTCGCATCGGCTTCAGGGTAAACGGGTGTGTGAATATTCATTGTCTCTGTTGCTCTTCATCGGAGACGGTACGGCCGGCGCCATCCCAAAAGTCGAAGAAATTGAACCATTGATAGGGGTCACGGAGGCAATGCGCCTCCAATCGCCGGGCATAATCGGCGACCAGCGTCTCAAGCGTTTCGCGGCGCCGCGCCCGTGGCATGTCGATCGCATCGCGGAACGGCTCAAAGACCACGCGGAAGCGATTGTCCTGCTTCAAACAAAAAATTAACAGCACTGGACATTTCAAAATTGCCGCCAAAATAAAGGGACCCTCAGGAAAGGGCGCCGGGCGGCCGAGGAATGGCGCCCAAATCAAGCGCGATGATTCGCCGACCGGTGTGCGGTCGCCGACGATGACGACGAACTCCCCGGCGGCTATTTTTTGGCTGAGCATTATTGCCGTCTCGGGACCGACCTCCGTGACCTGGATGAGCGACACGGTCGAATCGGTATTTTCCTCCTGCATCAGCCGGTTGAAGTTTTTGGCGTGCTTGGTATGCACCAGCACGGT
>CAZVDW010000732.1:0-13753 GCA_964625645.1 uncultured Rhodospirillaceae bacterium | reverse complement strand
GCCGCGATGGGTACCCCGAGGGCGTTGTAGAAGAAGGCGAAAAACAGGTTCTGGCGGATATTGCCCATGGTCGCCTGGCTCAGGCGGCGGGCGCGCACGATGCCGACCAGGTCGCCCTTGACCAGGGTCACGCCGGCGCTCTCGATGGCGACATCGGTGCCGCTGCCCATGGCGATGCCGACATCGGCCTGGGCCAGCGCCGGGGCGTCGTTGACGCCGTCGCCGGCCATCGCCACCACGCGGCCCTCTCCTTGCAGGCGCCGCACCACCTCGCTCTTGCGCTCGGGCAGCACCTCGGCCTCGACCTCGGCGATGCCGAGCTCAGCCGCCACGGCTTCGGCGGCGCTACGGTTGTCGCCGCTCAGCATGACCACGCGCAGGCCCGCCTCGCGCAGGGCTGCGAGCGCCTCGGGCGTCGTCGCCTTGACCGGATCGGCAACGGCAATGAACCCGGCGGCGGCGCCACCGATGGCGGCGAACATGACTGTCGCGCCAGCGGGAGCCACGAGTTCGGCGATGTCGATTCCGAGGTCGGCCATCAGCGCCGCATTGCCAAGGGCGCAGGCTTTGTCCTCCACTGTCCCGGTTACGCCCTTGCCGGTGGTGGCGGCAAAATCCGCGGGCTCGGACAAGGCCAGGCCGCGCTCTTCGGCGGCGGCGACGATGGCGGCGGCAAGGGGGTGTTCGCTGGCGCGCTCCAGGCTGGCGGCAAGCCGCAGCAGCCGGTCCTCGTCGCCATCAACGGCAATCACCTGGCGCAGCCGTGGCGCGCCCTCGGTGAGGGTGCCGGTCTTGTCGACCACGAGCGTGTCCACCGCTTCGAGGCGCTCGAGCGCTTCGGCGTCGCGGATCAGCACGCCCATGCTGGCGCCGCGGCCGGTGCCGACCATGATCGACATCGGTGTTGCGAGACCGAGCGCGCAGGGGCAGGCGATGATCAGCACGGAGACCGCCGCCAGCAACGCATGCGCGAGTGCCGGCGGCGGGCCCCAGATGGCCCAGATGGTGAAGGCGAGCGCCGCGCTGGCGATCACCGCCGGCACGAAATAGCCTGCCACCGTGTCGGCCAGGCGCTGGATCGGCGCGCGGCTGCGTTGGGCCTCGCCGACCATGCGCACGATGCGCGCCAGCAGGGTGGCATCGCCCACCGCCTCGGCCCGCATGACCAGCCCGCCGGCGCCATTGAGGGTGCCGCCGACGAGCCTGTCGCCGGCGCCTTTCTCGACCGGAATCGATTCGCCGGTGACCATGGATTCGTCGACCGCGCTGGCGCCTTCGAGCACGATGCCATCGACGGGCACGCTCTCGCCGGGGCGCACGCGCAAGCGGTCGTCCTGCTCGACCAGCGCCAGCGCCACCGTCTCTTCCTCGCCGTCGCGCAGGCGCAGCGCCGTCTTGGGCGCGAGATCGAGCAAGGCACGCACCGCATCGCCCGTGCGCTCGCGGGCGCGCAGCTCCAGCACCTGGCCGAGCAGCACCAGCGTCGTGATCACCGCCGCCGCCTCGAAATACAGGTCGACGGCGCCACCCTCGCGGAAGCCCTCGGGAAACACCCCGGGTGCGACCACGGCGACCAGGCTGTAGAGGTAGGCGGTGCCGGTGCCGATGGCGATCAGGGTGAACATGTTGAGGTTGCCGGTGACCACCGAGCGCCAGCCGCGCACAAAGAACGGCCAGCCTGCCCACAACGTCACCGGCGTCGCCAGCGCCAGCTGGGTCCAGGGGTTCCAGGCGCCGCGCAGCAGCGCGCCGGCCACCATCTCGCCCATGGCGAGGGCGAACAGCGGCAGCGTCAGCGCCGCCGCCAGCCAGAAGCGCCGGGTCATGTCGATAAGCTCGGGGTTCGGCGGGCGCTCCGCGGCCACCATCACCGCTTCCAGCGCCATGCCGCATTTGGGGCAGTCGCCGGGCTCGTCGGCGACGACCTCCGGATGCATGGGGCAGGTGTAGCGCAGCGTCGCCGCCGCCGCCGGTGCCGCCGCTTCCAGCGCCATGCCGCATTTCGGACAGGGCGCGGGAACCTCGCTGTGGACCTCCGGGCACATCGGGCAGAGGTAGCCGCCCGGCGCCGGCTCGGCGTCTTCGTCCACCGGCTGCGGGTTGAGAAAGCTTTGCGGATCGGCGGCGAAGCGCTCGGCGCAGCGGCCACAGCAGAAATGATAGACCGTGCCCGCATGCTCGTGCTGGGGCTTGCCGGCGTTCGGATCGACCGACATGCCACAAACGGGGTCGGTCTCGCTTTGGGGCGTCTCGAGATGCGTGTTCATACCCCCGGACATAAAGCTTCCTGTTACGGGAAGGTCAAGGGGGAAAGCCGGATGTCCGACCATTCGATGGCGCCGCCGGAATGCTGGAACAGGCCGAACGAGGCGGCACGGTGGCGAATGCGGTCGGGCGCCAGCGCCGCGTCGCTTTCCTGGCACAGCCAGGCCTCGGGCTCGGCCTGGTCCGCCGGCCAGATGCGAAAGCGGCAGCGATCGACGCCGTCGGCGAATATGACCTGATGGCGCACCGCGTAGTCGACGCCCGGCGCGATGGCGACGGACTTGGGCGGATCGCTGACCACGACCCATTCGGCCGCGGTCTCGGAATGGTCGCCCCAGGCGATGAAGCAGCGCGCCTCGCCCTTGGGATTGAGCGCCATCATGCCGGCGCTCGACCAGCCGGTCTTGATGGCGATAGGCGGCAGCTTGTCCTCGAAGCCGACGAAGAAATCGCTCGGGCCGAGCCATTTGACGCCGGCGAAATCCGTGAAACGCACATGATAGGTGGCTTCCTGGCTGCCATGCTCGGAGCCCAGCAGGAGCAGCGAGTCGGGCACCTGGGGCGCGACGGAACGGATGCAGTTGCGCTCAGGATCGATCTCGAAACGCCCCGCCACCACCTGGCCGATCTCCTGGATGTCGGCGATGCCGCGCAGGTCCGAAATATCCAACGCGGCGGGCAGCGGTTGCGGGGCCCAGGTGAAGGTCAGCGCCGCGGTCTCGCCGTCGATGTCCAGGGCCAGGCGATTCTCGCCATCGCGAAGATCGGCGTGGGTGGCGGGAAACTCGACGACAAAGTCGCCACGCTCCTTGCAACGCAGCTCGGCAGGGGAGTCCTTGTAGCCGTTGACCCAGTCGACGCCCTCGTCGGATATCGCCTCGACATGGAAGGCCACGGGCTGGCCGTCATTGAGGCGCCATTCCGCACGCCGGGCCGGCGCGGCGTGGCCGGCAAAGGTGAGGTCGCGCGTGCGCCGGCGCAAGCGCTGGCTGGTGCCGCAGGTGAAAGCGATGGGCATGACATCTCCCGCTTGCAGGCACGCGTTACGGCGGCGCGCCGATGTGCTACGGTACGCGCGGACATCGAAGTGAGACAACGGAAATCTGGGGGATTGTCATGCTTTTGCTTGGTCTCGGAGTGATTCTGTTCGGCCTCGTTCATCTCGTACCCAGCGCTTTGCCCGATCTGCGCGCCGGTCTCGTCGCCAAGATCGGCGAGACGGGCTTCAAGGGCCTGTTGGCGGTTGCCAGCATCGTCGGCATCGTGCTCATCGTGCTCGGCTGGCAGCAGGCGCAGCCGGCGCTGGTCTACCAGTTGCCGCTGGCGGCGACGCGGGCCACCAAGGGCCTGATGATCGTCGCCCTGATCCTCTTCTTCGCGCCCTACCTGCCGACCAACATCCGCCGCGCCGTGCGCCATCCGCAGCTCACCGGCGTGCTGGTCTGGGGCATCGCGCATATGCTGGCGAACGGCGACAACCGCTCGATCGTGCTGTTCGGCGGCATGGCCATGTGGTCGGTGGTGGCGATGGCGCTGATCAGCGGCCGCGACGGCGACTGGGTGCCGCCAGAGCCAAAATCGCCGATCGGCGACGCGGTGGCGGTGATCGTCGGCGTGGTCGCCTTCATCGGCCTCGTGCTGATGCACCAGTCGCTGTTCGGCGGCGTCCCGATCATGGCGGGCTTCACCGCCGACGCCTGAGGCGGCGGCCGACGAGGGCTGGCGAGGCAGACGGCCGAGCCAAGCGGGCGCTTGGCGGCCCAGAGCACCTCTGATCCATGGGCAAGGCGTCGACGTCGCAATAGTCGAGAGACGACGTCTATTGACACGCAATGAAGAAGCTCTTCTCCTGTCACGCTTCAGGCGTGAGCACGGAGCAGGGCGGATCATGCCGAGCGCGGCAGCCACAAGTGACAATCCGAACGGCACGTCCGCAAACGGCGGCGCCGGTGTCGACGCGGCCGGCGGCGCGGCTGCGGGCGGCGGGGGTGAGAGACCATTTGCGAGACGAGGGTCCGCCGGTAGCGGTCCCGGACCCCGACGCTCTTCCCGCCAAGTGATCAGGACCATGCCAAGCACGGATTCCCTCTCTGACTTTTGTGACCGGGCGGCGCTCTTGCCCGCGACGGACAGCCCAACGCGGCGGTCACATGCTGTCAGATAGTCACACACCCGAGCCCGAAACTCCGCTCTCCGAGTGGATCGATGTCTCCTGCCTGCCGCTGCACGGGTTCCTGTTCGCGATCGCCAACCTGTGTTTCGGATTCGTGCTCGGTATCGTGCTGCTCGACTCGCCGGTGGCTATCCTCGTCGTCACGGTCATTTTCGGTTGGGCCGCGTGGCGGTGCCACGTAGCCGCGTGGCCCCTCATCCACAAGGCAGTGAAAACCAACAGCCTGGAACCGCTTCACGATCACAATCTGACGTTACTTGACTATTTCATAGTCTGTATGCCAATCGTCTTGTCGGCGACATACGGAATATTCTTGTTTTTGCTCCGCAAAATGGACCCGGCCGCGGCCGAGCCCTTCTTCACGTCTCTTGTGTCAGTCGAATATGTCTTCGATCAGGTGTTCCCTGTCTTGCGGAACCTGGAATCGCGGCTCATCGAACATGGATACGAGCACAGGGTCGCAATCGTCCGGCATTTTACCTTAATCAGCTGGCTACCGTTATTCGTCAGTATTCCCTACTTGATTTGGAGAGGCGGCTCGATTGGCGTCAGACGCATATACGAGAGTTATGTCCTCCGACGCCAGACCCGATATTATGACTCTTTATGGGGGGCCATTTTTCTGCAAGCACTGTTATGTAGTTTATCGATTACCTTGATGAACCTCACTCAGTTCATACATTTCGACTCACCAGGCCCCCCGAGGGCTGGCGCTATACACAGGAGCGACTTCAGCTTAGCCGTCGCCTCGTGTGTGGTTCTGGTTTCGACCACGATATTCTTACCTATGGCCTATGCATTCTGGATGCTGCCAATCGCCTTCGTCCGCGGACGATCGGCGCGGGGGCGCAAATGACAAGACCGGGCTATGACGCCGCAAGCCGCTTTAGATTGGGCGCGCGGGGCAACCGAGCCGCCAATATCGAAAGCCAATCTGGCAACATGGGAGCCAAGCGATGAGCACCTTCACTTTGTCTCAGGCGATCACGGAGCTTGCCAACGAGAAAACGCTTTTCGATGCGAGAATTGCTGCAGCCGGCGGTGACGCCGCTACGCCAAGCGGCGAGCAGCTCGGCTTTCTCGAGTGCCTCGACGTGGCCGCGGGCGACACTGCACGCCACGTCTAAACCGCCACCAGCGGCGCCCCGAAGCCGAGCTCTTGGCGCAGGCAGGCGACGATTTCGCCGTGGCTGATGCCGGCGACCGCCGCCTCGACGACGCGGGCGAAGACGTTTTCGTGCTCGCTGTTGGCGGCGCGGGCGAGGCGGTCGAGGGCGGCGGTGACTGAGGCCTGGTCGCGGCCTGCCTTGTAGCGGGCGAAGTCGTCGAGCAGGCCTGCGATGGCGGCCGGGTCGGGGCGGTAGGGCGGTGGCGCGTCGCTTTCGTCGTCGTGCGTGTGGCAGTTGACGCCGATGAGCTTTTCCGCGCCGCTCTCGATGCGCTCCTGGTGGGCAGCCGCGGACTTGCCGATCAGGCGTTGCACCAGGCCCTTCTCCACCGCCGCATACATGCCGCCGGCGGCATCGATGGTGGCGATCACCGCCTCGATCTTCGCTGCCATCTCGTTGGTCAATGTCTCGACATAATAGGAGCCGCCGAGGGGATCGATGACATCGCAAAGGTGGGCTTCCTCGCGCAGGATGTTCTGGGTGGCGATGGCGATGCGCGCCGGCCCTTCGGTCGGCGTGCCGATGGCCTCGTCATAGGCGTCGGTGTGCATCGACTGCAGGCCGCCGAAGATGCCCGCCATGGCCTGCGCCGTGACCCGCGCGATATTGTTCAGCGGCTGCTGGCGGGTGAGATCGGCGCCCGAGGTCTGGCCGTGGAACTTGAAGCGCCAGGCGCGCGGGTCCGTGGCGCCGAGGCGGTCGCGGGCGATGCGGGCCCAGATGCGGCGGCCGGCGCGGAACTTGGCGACCTCCTCGAAGACGCTGATGGAAATGTCGAAGAAGAAGGTGAAGCGGCGCAGCAGGGCGTCCATGTCCATGCCGCGCTCGCCGCAGTCCTCGGCATATTGGATGGCGGTCGCGAGCGTGAAGCCCATGGCCTCGGCCGGGCTGGCGCCGGCCTGCTGGGTGTGCTGGCCGACCACCGAGACCGGGTTCCAGTTGGGCACGTGGTCGCGGCAGAATTCTACCTGGTCGAGAAACACCCGCCGCGAGCCGGGCAGCGAAAGCCGGTAGAACATGTGGTTGGCAACGAAATGGGAGATGTAGTCGCTCTGGTTGGCGGTGCCGGTGATCCTCTCCCAGGAGACGCCGCGCCGCTTGGCGACAGCCAGCAGGAAGGCGAAGAGGGTGAACGGCGAGGGGTCGTTCATGGCCGTCGAGATATCGCCGAGCGCCACGCCGTCGAGCGCCTCGTCCATGTGCTCGATGGTGTTGACGACGCTACCGCAGGTGCCGAGCAGGGCGGCTGGCACCTCGTCGCAATCGACGCCGCGGAACACCGAATTGCAGGGGATCAGGCTGATCGCGGTGGTGCCGGCGGCGATCATTGTCTTGACCCGGCGGTTGTAGTCGGCGGGCGTGCCGAGGCCCACCAACTGACGCTGCGACCAGGTCCGCCCGCGATGCATGGAGGCATAGATGCCGCGGGCATAGGGCGGCCGACCGGGCACGCCGAGGTCTGCCATATAGCGCGTCTCTGACCAGTCCTCAGGTGTATACAGCGGCCGCACCTCGATGCCAGAGCGGTTGCGGATGGTCCGGTCCTCGCCGACCTGGGCGCGGTATTCGCGCCGCCACTCCACCAGCTCGCTGTCGAGATAGGGCAGCTCCAGCTGCTCCGCAGCATCACTCATGCTTGCCTCCCTATGCTTCGGCGCGGACTTGCGTCGCCAAGCGCTCGGTCGCGGCCGTCGAGGCCGATCTTGGTGACGAGAACATTGGTCGGGCGGCTCATGGCGCCACGCCGCCCCTCAGGGCGCGCACGAAGGTGCCGGCGATCGCCGCCGGCCTCTCGCCGCCGGGGCGATACCAGACCTGGGCGCCGTTGAGCGCACCGAGCAGCATCAGGCGCAGGCTCCCCGGCGAGACGGCGGGCGGCAGGGCGAGGGCCGCGAACAGGCTGCGGAAGCGCGCCTCGTAGCCATCGCGCGCTGCCGTAAGCGCCGCCGCGGCACCGTCCGCATCCTCGGGCAGAACGCGCACCATCACCTTGGCGTAGGCGCTTTCGTCGAGCACCGTCTCCATATGGGCCACGGCGGCGGCTTCGAGACGCGCCCAGGGGTCGCGCTCGGCCGCGATCGCCGCATCGACCCGGCTCGCGATCCCGGTCACCGCCTCGCCATAGACCGCCAGCAGCAGCGCCTCCTTGGAGGGAAAATGGTAGTAGACCGAGCCCGGCAGCATGCCCACGGCGCCGGCGATATCGCGGATCGTCGTCGCGCCATAGCCCTGCGTCGCGAAAGCCGCCGCCGCGGCATCCATCAGCGCGCGCTTGCGATTGTCCTGGCGCGGCGCGCGCTCGATCACAGCTTCCAGCGTCATCTGTCGCCCAAATAATAACAAACAGTTGTTTGTTATTAGGCCGACGATAAAGGCTTGTCAATGGCGCCACGCGCTCAGTGCGGCGCGACGCCTTGCGTGATGACGAACTCGCCGGGGATATGGTAATGGCCGTCGACCCGGTGTGCGGCGATGGAGTCGAGATATTCCGCCCGCGCTTCGTCCCGCGTGGCTTCGTCGAAGCGGGCATAGGCGAGCGCTACCGGGCCGCCGACCAGCGCCGCGCCGCAGGCCTGTTTGGGACCTTCGAAATGCAGCGCGTAAGACAAGCGCTCGGAGCTGATTTCGGCGAAGCCGGCCTCGCGGAACACCGTCTCCAGCGCCTCGCCGGTACCGAGATTGAAGAACATCGGGCAGACGTCGGAGGCCACACGGGCATCGACGATGGGGAACACCCCGGCCCAGCCGCAGGCCTTGCGCCGGCCCCAGACCGCGGCGACGGCGCGCCCGCCCGGCCGCAACGCCTGGCGCGTCGCTGCCATGGCACGAATCGGGTCCGGCATGTACATCAGGCCGAGCGCGCAGAGTGCGGCGTCGAAGGCGGCCTCGCCCTCGATCGCGTCCTCTCCGTCGCGCCGTGCGAAACGCACATTGCCCAGGCCGCGCTCGACGCGCAGGGCCTCGGCGCGGTCGATCATGTGCTCGGAGATATCGTCGCCGACGACCAGGCCGTCCGCACCGACCTGCTCGCCGGCCCGGAAGGAGACCAGGCCGTCGCCGCAGGCGACGTCGAGCACGCGCTCGCCGGGCTGGAGGTTGGCGGCCTCGAGCAACTGGGTTTGCACCGGGCGCAGCTGGTCCTGCCAGTAATAGGCATATTCGTCGCAGGCACGGTTCCAGCCGTAGCGCTGCACGCGCTTTTGCAGGCGGGCATCCATGGTCTTACGCCGCCACGGTCGCGTTGCGCACGGTGCGCTCGACCGCGACAGGCGTGCGAATATTGGCAAGCCAGGGGCTGTGCGCATCCGACGTATCCAGCACCAGCAACACGTCGCGCTCGGGCGCCGGGCTGTCGATGCTGACGGCAAAGCGCATCGCCGTATAGGCGGGGCTCGCTTGCGAGACGCCGAGCACGGCGCCGTAATCGAAGTCGGCCTCCAGCTCCACTTCGATGCTGTTGACCGGCACGTCGAGCCTGGCGAACCAATGGGCGTAGCCGATGGCGAGGCAGCTCGAAATGGCGGCACGGCCGTAGACGCCCGGGTCGGGGCCCGTGTCGTTGCCGCCAAGGGCCTCCTTCATGTCGGCGGCGAGCGTCCAGTCGCCGTCTTCGATCTTGCAGCTGAGGCCGTCGCGAATGCTGGCCTTGCAAGATTTGCTCAACGATCCGAGAGCCGGGCGCCGTCGGATCTTGTCCTCGACCCGCATGGCGGCGGCCTTGATGTCTGGTTTCGTGGCCATGGCTATCCTCCGATCACCTCAGCGCATTGCCGCAGCCCGGAGCGGTGCCGATCGAATCTCCGCTACCCGGCGCACCAGCGCCGCCGATTGGTTGTCGAGGTGAGCTTCCAGATGTCCGCTCAGCTCCCTGGCATCGTCGGCGGCGCCGTCGATCAGCGCCGACTTGCGCCGCCGCAGAAATTGCAGGCCCATGACGTAGAGACCGGGCGCCTCGGTCGCCCCGCCGTCGTGGCGGATGCGGCCCTTGCGGTCGAAGACCGGCACGTCGAGCCAGGAATGATCGGGCCGGTAGCCCGTGGCCCAGACCACCGTGCGGATCTCGCCGCTGGCAAGATCCAGGCCGAGCGGTGGTCTCTCCTCCAGGCGCGTCGCCTCGAAGGCGTCGCGGGCACCGGGCTCGCTGCCATGGCCATTTTCGCTTGCCCATTCGTCGATGGTGTCGAGCAGGCGGCCCATCTTGAGGTCGGCGAGCTGGCACTTGTTGGCCAGCGAGCCCGAGAATTGGGCCTTGCCGGCGCGTATGCCGGCCAGGGTGCCGACCAGGCGAACACCGTCATCCGTCAGCGCGTTGAGGTCCAGGCTGCTGCGCGCCGCCGAGCCGGCGAGCTGCGAGGACGGCACGCGGCGGGCGCGGCTGATGTCGTCGACCTCGTCGTAGCGCTCGCCGAGCACGCCGGCGGCGTCCATCCACCACATGACATCGCGGCCGCGATAGAGCCGCGGCAGGCGCACATGCTCGCCGACCGCCAGTGTCACCGGCCGGCCGGAGGCGTGGATCTCCTTGGCCAGCTGGATGCCCGTGGCCGAGGCGCCGACGACCAGCACGCCGCCTTCCGCCAACTGATCCGGATTGCGGTATTGCATCGCCGAGACCGTATCGACGCTCTCCGGCACGCCCTCCGCCAGGGCCGGAACGTTGGCGATATTGCAGGCGCCGCTCGCGACCACGACGGCGCGGCACCGCCAGTCGCCCTGGTCGGTCTCGACGTGGTAGCCGGTATCGTTGGCGCGCACGGACAGAACCGTGGTGTGGGTCTCGACCGGTGCCTTGATCCTGCGCGCGAAGCCCGCGATGAAGTCGATCGTCTCGGACATGTCGCGATAGCCGTCCGGATCGTTGCCTTGGTAGCCATAACACGGCAAACGGCTCAGCCAGTTGGGCGTCAGAAGCGTAAGGGAGTCCCAGCGCTCCTTGCGCCAGGTGTTCGCCACCTCGCCACGCTCGAGGATGACATGGTCGATTCCGCGCACGGCAAGGTAGCGGCTCATTGCCAGGCCGGCGTGTCCTGCACCGATAATGATGGCGGTTACGTTGCGCATATCGCGGACTCCCCCCGCTGGCGTGTTCGTCCTACTTCACCTCGACCGTGACATTGGTCGGGTTGGTGAGGGCATCGAAGACGGCCGAGCGCTTTTGCGACTGCGCGACCAGCGCCTCGATCTCGTCCTGCGTGGCATCGGCATCGATGTCGAACGTGACCTTGATGTCGCCGAAGCCGTTGCGCACGTCGGGATCGACCCCGAGGATGCCCTGGATGTCCATGTCGCCCTCCAGCGTCGCCTTGACGGATTTGAGCTGGATGTCCCGGTGCTGGGCGACGGCGGCGACACCGGCGGTCAGACAGCTCGCCAATGCGACCAGGAGATGCTCCGCAGGTGTCGAGCCGTGGTCTTCCGATGCGAAGACCTCCGGGTGGTCGTTGTCATATTCGAACGTGGTCTTGTGGTGCTGCTCCTCGCCGAGGCCGAAGAAGCCGTCGACCTTGGAATGGCTGTGCGTGCCGTTCACCCAGTCACAGGTCGCGCGCCACTTGAACTGCGCGCCTGCCGGCTGTTCGCTCAGCGCTTCGCGCGCGCCCAGCAATGCTTCGACATTAACGCCGTTGTTCACCGCACTCGTCGTATCCGTCATCGGTCCCTCCATCTCGTCGCCCCATCGGGCCTTGTGTGTTGTGATACAGGCATACTTGCCTTGCGTAACACGCATGACAGTTAACTATGTCACACCGCCAGGAAAACAGGCAGGGGGATAGATCAGGGAATGAGCGTCTCGGCGGCGGCCAGCAGCTCGGCGCCGAAGTCGCCGGCCTCGGCCAGATAGGCGTCGCGCAACGGCACCGTCGCCTGTTGCCAGGCCGCCAGCTCCGCCTGGCTCAGGCTATGGGCGGCCATGCCATTGGCGATCGCGGTCTCCAGGGCAGCCGCCTCGATGACCGGGAAGCTGTCGCGCAGCTCCCGCTCCACCGCGACCGCCGCGTCTTGCAGGATCGTCCGCTGGCTGTCGTCAAGGCGTTGCCAGAAGCGCTCATTGACCAGCACCACGAATTCGATCGCCGAATGGTTGGTCAGGGTCAGCGAGCCCAGCACCTGATAGAGCTTGCGGTCGGCCACCGTGAGCAGGCCCGTCATGCCGCCGTCGACGGTGCCCCTCTCATAGGCCAGATATTGCCGCGAGCCGGAAATATTGGTGGCCGCGCCGCCAAGGGCGTTGACGAAGGCCTCCAGCGCCTTGCCGAAAGTGCGGATCTTGAGGCCCTGCAGGGCGCTGGGCAGGCGCGCCGGCTCGTCCTGGCGCAACATCACGATCGACATGCCGTAAGGCTGCCACCACAAGGGCCGCGCGCCCTTGGCGGTCATGGCCGCATCAAGGGGGCCGCGCACGGGCGAGCCCGGCGCCGTGGCGGCGCGCACCAGCGCCGGCGTGTTGAACAGGAACGGCACGGTGAAGATGTCGACCGCGGGGATGCTGCCGGCAAAGCGCGCCAGCGACGATACGCCCATCTCGATCTGGCCCGAGGCGACGGCGGTGGGCACCTCGCGGTCGGTGAAAAGCTGGGCGTTGGGGTAGATCTCGACGCGCAGCTCGCCGCCGCTCGCGGCCTCGACGCGGTCCTTGAAGGCGACCAGGTTCCGGCCGAGCGGCGTCGTGATCGGCAGCTGCAGGGTGATGCGCAGGGTCTCGGCCGCCTGGCCCGCGCCCGTGGCGGCAGCGAGGGCCGCAACAAGCAGCGACAGGCTGAGGAGGCGGCGGATCACCCGCGTTCCGCTTCCGCCTCGGCCTGGAAGTCGCCGTCCCCGGCCGTGAAACCGCCATCCACCATGTCGTGGTTGTAGGTGGCGAGCCAGACGGCCCGGATCTCGTCGAAGGGCACATCGACATAATGGCCACGCTGGCGGACATATTCCATGTGCTTGCGCCCCGATACATCGAAGGCGTGGAAAAGGGAATCCGTCCGCCCGTCGAATTCGAGGGTCTTGACGCCGAAGCGCTCGCAGAGCGTCTTGTTGAAGGCCGGTGTCGCCTTGACCCAGCGGCCCTCGATATAGAGGTCGGTGTAGCCGTGGAAGACGAACAGGTCGCTGCCCATGGTCTCCAGCAGCTTGCGCGTGGCGAGATGATTGCGCACATCGCCATAGCCGACCCGGGCCGGCAGCCCCATGGCGCGCGCGCAGGCCGCGAGCAGCGCCGCCTTGGTGATGCAGAAGCCTTTTTTCGCGGCCAGGCAGGCACTGGCGCGAAAGCCTTCCGGCGTGGTCGGCACTCCATAGGGATCGTAGAGCAGGTCGTCGCGCACCGCGTAATAAAGCCGGCAGGCGAGGTCCACGTCGTCTTTGGCATCGCCGGCCGCTTCTGCCGCGTAGGCCTTGATCGCGGGGTGGTCGCTATCGATGAAATGGCCCGGCGCCAGATAGGGCGCGAGGTCCTCGGTGTCGGCCACGGCCGTGTGCGCTGTCATGGATCCGGCGATTTCCTGCTAGTATTTCCAAGCGCGCCAAACCTGACCCCAGAGGCGCGTCACGTCAAGCGAAGCCGGGAGAGCCACAATGTCCGATCGTCCGCCATTTCGCGCCGAGCATATCGGCAGTTTGTTGCGCCCCGCGGCGCTGAAACGCGCGAACGCCGCCCGCGAGGACGATCCGGCAGCCTACGACGCGGCGCTGGAGGCTGCGACGGCGGCGGCCATCCGCATGCAGGAGGAGGTCGGCCTGCGCTGCATCAGTGACGGCGAGTTTCGCCGCGCCTCGTGGTTTTCGGCCTTCTTCCAGGCCATGCCCGCCTCTTTCGGCCAGACCAGGTCCCGCTTTCGCTTCCACGACGAAGACGGCGGCGAGCATAGCTGGCCGACCTGCTGCGCCACGGCGCCGATTCGCCGCAGAGGCGGCATCACGCTCGGCGAATACGAGGCCATCCGCAGCCATACGGACCGCCTGCCCAAGGTCACCATGCCGACGCCATCGGCGTTTCATTTCTTCGCCGGGGATGGCTGCACCGACAGCTTCGTCTATCCCGACCTGGACGAGTTCTGGGAGGACCTGGTGCAGGTCTACCGCCAGGAGATCGCGGCACTGCACGAAGCCGGCGCCAGCTATCTGCAGCTCGACGAGGTGCCGCTGGCCATGCTTT
>CAZVDW010000731.1:0-3418 GCA_964625645.1 uncultured Rhodospirillaceae bacterium | reverse complement strand
TCCGCAAGGCTGCTGCGCGAACCTATGACGAGCTATGGCAAGCCGCCGGAGCCGTCTGCGACCTCTTCTCGGAAGAAGAATGCCAAAACTATTTCAAAGCTGCCGGATATGAGGCCAATTAAATGCGACACGCTCTAGCCGCACATCGCCACATATTCCGGCACCGCATCCGCCAGCTCCGCCCTCACCGCGCCATCGTCGTGCCGCGCAGCAATCTCCGCCAGCACCGCTATCGCCGCCGCCAGCGTCGCCACATCCGCGGCCCGCGGGCTGGCCAGGCGGATGCCCTCATGTGCCGTCTCCACCAGCTGCTCGCCGCCGTGGAAGAGTTCCTCGTGCAGCTTTTCACCGGGCCGCGGGCCGGTGATCTCGATGGCGATATCCTTGTCCGGGTGCAGGCCGGCAAGGCGGATCATCTGCCGGGCGAGGTCGAGAATGCGCACCGACCGGCCCATCTCCAGCACATAGATGCCGCCCGTTTGCCCGCCATTGTCGAGGCCCATGGCCGAGGCCTGCAGCACCAGTTCCACGGCCTCGTGGGTGGTCATGAAATAGCGCGTCATGTCCGGGTCGGTGACGGTCAGCGGACCGCCGGCCTCGAGCTGGCGCTGGAACAGGGGCACCACCGAGCCGGTCGAGCCCAGCACGTTGCCGAAGCGCACGGTCATGAATCGCGTGCCGCCCGCGGCGTCGCGGTCGAGCGCCTGGCAATAGGCCTCGGCCAGGCGCTTGGTGGCGCCCATCACGTTGGTCGGGTTGACCGCCTTGTCGGTGGAGATCTGCACCATGGCGCTCACGCCATGCGCCCGCGCCAGGTCGGCAACGTTGCGCGTGCCCAGCACGTTGGTCAGCACCGCCTCAGCCGCGTGCGCCTCGGCGATCGGCACATGCTTGATGGCGGCGGCATGGAAGACCAGCTCGGGGCGCAGGCGGTCGAACAGCGTGGCGAGCGCGGTGCGATCCCGCACATCGGCGAGGACCGCTTCGTAAGCAAGGTCCGGCCAGCCCTCGCCAAGCTCGCCGTCGATGCGGTAGAGGGCGTATTCGCTGGCATCGAGCACACTCAGCGAGGCCGGTCCGAGCGCCGCGATCTGGCGTGCCAGCTCGCCGCCGATGGTGCCGCCGGCGCCCGTCACCAGCACCCGCTTGCCCGCCACCAGCGCCGCCATGGCGTCGCGGTCGAGGCGGGTCTGGGTACGGCCCAGCAGGTCCTCGACGGCGATCGGCCTGAGCGCCCGGCGCTTGCCGTTTGCGGCCCCTGCCTCGTCGTCGAACTCGCTCAAGGGGCGCACCCGCGCCAGGGTCATGCCAAGAGCATCGGCGCGCTCCAGGAGCTCGCCGACGCGGCCGCCGTCGAGCCGCTCCTCGGCCAGCAACACGCGCCGCGGCTCCTGCCGGCGGCGCCGCAGCCCTGCCACCACCTCTTCCAGCTCGGCCACCCGGCCAAGCACCGGCGTGCCGTGGATGTGGCGGTCGTGGCGCTCGGGCGCATCGTCGAGCATGCCGACCACGCGATAGCGCTCGTCAGGCCGCCGCATGGCGCGCAGAAAGGCCTCGGCGCGGTCGCCCGCGCCCACCAGCAGCACCGGCACGCGGGCGTCGTAGCCGGGCTTGGCAAGCCCCACCAGATCGCCGTCCTTGGCCAGGCGATAGAGGAAGCGCGGCCCGCCCAGCATGGCCACCAGCAGCAGCCAGTTGATGACCAGCGTCGAGCGCGGCATCAGCTCCAGCCGCGTCAGCAGGAACATGGCGAACAGGAAAACCAGCACCGCCACCGTGACCGACTTGGTAATGGCGATGAGGTCGTCGATGGAGGCATAGCGCCAGACCCCGCGATAAAGCCCCATGGCGGCAAAGGTCACCATGGCGATGCCGGCGAATATGGTGGTCGCCCCGAGCAGGAAGCCTTGCGTCTGGTCCCAGAACGCCTCGCCGATGCGCAAATAGAGCGCCAGCACGAACGACAGCGCCGCCATGACCGTGTCATGGCCAAGCGCCAGCCAGGCCCGTATGCCTTTGATACTCCGCAGCTTCACGCGCCCGGGCCCTCGTCGGCGACCTGCGCCAGATAGCTGCCGTAGCGCGTTCCCGCCAACTCACTTGCCAAGGTCGCAAGGGCACGCGAATCGATGAAACCCATGCGAAAGGCGATCTCCTCGACACAGGCGATCTTGAGGCCCTGGCGCTGTTCCACCGCGCTGACGAAGGCCGAGGCCTCGAGCAGGCTTTCATGGGTGCCGGTATCGAGCCAGGCAAAGCCGCGGCCGAGCCTGGTGACGCTGAGCGCGTCGGCCTCGAGATAGGCGCGGTTGAGATCGCTGATCTCGAGCTCACCCCGCGCGGACGGCATCAGCTTGGCGGCAAGCTCCGGTGCCCGCGCGTCATAGACGTAAAGGCCGGTCACGGCCCAGGGCGACTCGGGCGCGCTTGGTTTCTCGACAATCCTGGTCGGCCGTCCCGCTTCATCGAGGCTCACCACGCCATAGGCCGACGGATCGTCGACGCGATAGGCGAAGATGCGCGCGCCTTCCTGCAATCCGGCCGCCTCGCCGAGCAGCTCGGTGAAGCCGTGGCCGAAAAAGAGGTTGTCGCCGAGCACCAGCATGCTGGGGTCTCCGGCCAGAAACTCGCGCGCGATAAGCAGCGCCTGGGCGATACCTTCGGGCTTTTCCTGCACCGCATAGGACAGCCTCAGGCCCCATTGCGAGCCGTCCCCCAACAGGGTGCGAAAGCTCGCCTGATCGTGCGGCGTGGTGATCAGCAGAATGTCGCGTATGCCGGCCAGCATCAGCGTCGACAAGGGGTAGTAGACCATGGGCTTGTCGAAGACCGGCACGAGCTGCTTCGACACCACCCGCGTGATGGGGTAGAGGCGCGTGCCGGAGCCGCCGGCCAGCAGCACGCCCTTCATGTCTCCGCCCCTTTCTCGCGGGCGAGGCCGAGGCGCGCACCGTCATAGACCGTCTGGCGCAGCGGTCGCCACCAGTCGCCGTTTTCCAGATACCACGATACGGTCTTGGCGAGACCGCTCTCGAGGCTCTCGCGCGGCGCCCAGCCCAGCTCATCGCGAATGCGGCCGGCGTCGAGCGCATAGCGGCGGTCATGCCCGGGCCGATCCGCCACATGGCGGATCAGGGCCGCATGTGGTGCCGACCCCGCAACCGCATCGTCGAGGAGTTGGCATATCGTATTTATGATAGCGATATTCTCCCGCTCGCATTCGGCACTGACGTTATATTTTCGCCCCGGCTCGCCGCGCTTCAGGATGGCCACCAGCGCGCTCGCATGGTCCGTGACATAAAGCCAGTCGCGCACCTGGCGCCCGTCACCATAGACCGGCAGCGGTTCTGCGGCCAAGGCATTGAGGATGATCAGGGGAATCAGCTTTTCGGGGAATTGCCGCGGGCCGTAATTGTTG
>CAZVDW010000730.1:0-3525 GCA_964625645.1 uncultured Rhodospirillaceae bacterium | reverse complement strand
TGGCGCGCTCGTCAGCGCCCATCAGGGCCGAATAGCCGACAGCGTCAGCCGCCAGTATCGCCGCGAGCTTCTGTTCGACTCCGTGGTCCGCCACCGCGCGTCCTCCCCATCGGCCGGCATGCTACGCCGCGGGCGCTGGCGTCTCAAGGCATCGTCACGAAGCTTGGAAGGACCAAGCTCTCTGCCCCGTCTCACATTTGCTTCGCTGGAGCCAAGAACAAACGATTTGCTTCATGCCAATGCGCCGATGGAGCGGCCCAGATAAAATTGCCAGCTTGGGACACGGAATGTCTCAGGTGGGTCTTGGCCGTGTGAAAACGTGCGGCAGGATGGGCGGCGGGCGACGCATGCCGGTCGCGTGAGCGACATTCCAAGATACCGGGCCGTTTCCGGCATCGTGGCCGATATGGCGCCTATAAGGGTCTGAGGGGCGCTTGGTGAGCCCGGGTCCGGGAATAATGCGGGAAAGTGGCTTCTCCCTTATGCCTTCATGGCGGCCATGAGTGGGCGAACGCCCATGATGTTGATGACGCGGGTGAGATTGTAGGCGAGAACGCTGAGGGCGATCTCCGTTTTGACGTTTTTCAGCTGCTTCGTCAGGAAATGCGTTGCGCCCATGCGCATCTTGATGGTTCCGAACGGATGCTCGACGGTCTCGCGGCGGACGCGCATGGCCTGCGGGTTCTCATCGAGACGGCGCTGCACGTCCTCCAGGAGGTGCTCGTGCTCCCAGCGCGTAACGACCCGCCGCGTGCTGGTGGTGCAGCGTGCCTTCAGCGGGCAGGTTCCGCATTCTGTCGTCGCGTAGCGTCTGAGTTTCAAGCCGCCGGTTTCTCGTTTGTGGGAGACGAATGACAGCGTCTGGCCGGCAGGACAAATGTACACGTCTCATCTTTGCCCACATAGCGAAAATCTTGCTTGCCGAAACGGCCATTGGCCGTCATGCCCGTCGTCATCGGCTTGGGCAGCGTCGCTGTGACGCCGGCGTCGGCACACTCCTTGATCTGCTCGGAACTGAAATAGCCCCTGTCGGCAACCGCATCGAGCTCATCAACCCCGAGCGCCGCCTTGGCCTGTTCCGCCATCGGCGCCAGGGAGGCCCGGTCACTGCCGCTCTGGATCACGTCATGCGCGACGATCAGGTGATGATCGGTTTCCACCGCCGCCTGAACATTGTAGCCGACAACACCGGAGCCCCGGCCACTGGTCGCCATGGAACGGGCATCGGGATCGGTCAGTGAGACTTGTTCGTCGGGCGAGGCCATCATCCGGACTTCCAGGGCCTTCAGGCGCGCCATCTCCTCGCTCAGCTTTTCGATCTTCTCGTGAAGGCGCGTGACCCGAGACTTCATCTCCTGCGTCGGTTCCTGGCGGTCGGCGCTATCCAGCTGATCGAGATAGCGAGCAACGCTGTCCTCGATCTGCTTCATCCGGCGCGCCATCTTCGCCTTGGTGAAGTTCCGGTCCCGGTTGTTGACCGCCTTGAACTTGGAGCCATCGATCGCCACGCTCGACGTCGCCAGAACCTAAGAAAAATGGGGTCAGGTCTTTCATTTTAGCAATTTAGCTTAACCTAATATGCTAAAATGAAAGACCTGACCCCGATATTGACCCCGAGAGTGGGCGATCTCCGCTCGCCTGCTGCGCCAGCAAGGCTACGAGATCGTCGAGGCCGCGGACGGCAAGGCGGCGCTCGCGCATTTGCGGGCGGCGGAGCCGCTCGCTCTGCTGTTCACGGATGTGGTCCTGCCTGGCGGCATGAACGGGGTCGAGATCGCGGCGCGAGCCAAGCGGATTCAGCCTCGCATCAAGGTTCTCTACACCACCGGCTATGCCGAGGAGGATGTCATAGCCAACAGCGAGCTTGCCTCGGGCGCCGGCCTGATCAACAAGCCCTACCGGCCGACGGGCTTGCTGGAAAAGCTTAGGGCATTGCTCAATCACAAAGCCTGACCGCCTCGATGGCAGGACACGCCGGCAACATGGCAAAACCCATTTGCGGAAGATTCCGGACATAATTGGATTCGCCTGCAGAATTCGGTACCAGTCACCGAACGCATGGTTGTAGTTGCCCCACCCTTAACCTCTTTGAGTTCGGTGACCGGACCGAACTCGGGCCCGAGCTCCGGCAGCGAGCTCCTGTCCTTCCCATACCTCCCCACCACGCACAGACCCTGATGCTTGACAGCATGCGCTATATCCCCCTATATATATCGAGCTCTGTATTCGGGGATATACGACGGTCTTGCAGCGTCCGATCGCCGCCGGAGAGATCTGATGTGTCGTTCCCTGAGTCCTTCCGACCGTGCACCCTTCCGCTTTGCTGGCGGAAGGGTGTGCTTCGTCTTGTGGCTGCTGGGTTGGTGTTCGCCGGCCTCGGCGGAGCAGGTGCTCATGTTCGCCGCCGCCAGCACGCGCGACGCGGTGCTCGAAGCCATCGCGGCCCATGGCGGCGATGTGGTGGCAGCGTTTGCGGCCAGCTCGACCCTGGCGCGGCAGATCGAGAGCGGCGCGCCGGCAGCGCTCTTCCTCTCCGCCAACGCTGCCTGGATGGACCGCCTCGATACCCTCGGCCTGCTGCAAGCGGGCTCGCGGCAGGACCGGCTCGGCAACCGCCTGGCCTTGATCGCGGCGCCCGACGCGCAAGTCCCACAAGGCCCCATCGAGCCCAACTTTCCGCTCGCCGACTGGCTCGGCGACGGCAGGCTGGCGCTGGCCGACCCCGACCATGTGCCGGCCGGCCGCTACGCCCGCGCCGCCCTCGAAAGCCTGGGCGTGTGGCAGGCTGTCGGCCCGAGCAGCGTGCGCGCGCCCCATGTGCGCGCCGCTCTGGCCCTGATCGAGCGCGGCGAGACACCCCTCGGCATCGTCTACGAGAGCGACGTGCGCGTCTGCCCGACCTGCCAGGTGGTGGGCATATTGCCCGCCGACAGCCACCCGCCGATCCGCTATCCCCTGGCGCTTGTCGCGGGCCAGGCCGGCGAGGCCGCGCGCGCCTTCCACGCCTTCCTGATGAGCGAGACCGCGGCCGGGATATTCCGCCGCCACGGCTTCGCGGTTCGCTAAGACGATGCTCAGCCCCGAGGAATGGCAGGCCATACGGCTCAGCCTGCAAGTGGCTTTCTGGAGCGTCGGCATCAGCCTGCCGCTGGGTATCGCCATGGCCTGGCTGCTGGCGCGCCGCGACTTCCCCGGCAAGACCCTGCTCGACGGCATCATTCACCTGCCCCTGGTGCTGCCGCCGGTGGTGGTCGGCTACGCGCTGCTGGTGCTGTTCGGCCGCAAGGGCGTGCTCGGCGCGCCGCTGCACGACTGGCTCGGGCTGTCGATCGCCTTCACCTGGCAGGGCGCGGCGCTGGCGGCGGCGGTCATGGGATTCCCGCTGATGGTGCGTGCCATCCGTTTGTCGCTGGAGACCATGGACCGCGGCCTCGAGGACGCGGCGCGGACCCTCGGCGCCGGCCGCGTCGCGGTCTTCCGCAGCGTCACCCTGCCGCTGATCGCGCCCGGCGTGCTGACCGGCGT
>CAZVDW010000729.1:0-2335 GCA_964625645.1 uncultured Rhodospirillaceae bacterium | reverse complement strand
GTCAGCCTGCGCGAGGCCATCGCCGGCACCATGACGCCGCTGGTCGCCTTCGCGTTCATGGTCTTCGTGCTGATCTACGCGCCCTGTCTGGCGACCATCGCTGTGATCCGCCGCGAAGCGGGGGGCTGGAAATGGGTCGGCTTTTCGGTGGCGTTTTCGATGACGCTGGCCTGGATTCTGGCCTACTCGATCATAACCATTGGCGGAGTACTTACGTGATGACCCAAACTTGGTTGGAATATGTCGCCCTCGGCGTGGTGCTGGTGCTTTGCCTGGCTTTCATGATCAACAAGGGCCGCGCCAAGTTTGCCACTCCCAAAGGCGAGTCACCGTGCTGCGGTTGTTCGGGTTGCGGCGACGACGAGGCCGCCAAAACCACCAAAATCAATGCGCCCGCGATCAAGGGCACTTCCGGATTGGGCGAAATCCAGCGCGGCACGCCATAGGGGTGTTATGCCGCTGTTTGTTGGTGTAGCAAAGAGATGGAATTTGCCAACGGAAACAACAATCGCTCGACGGCGAAGCGGCTTCCGTGGCACTGTGAAACGAAATCAAGCGAACCTCAGCGGTGCCAGCCGGCCGCGAGGAAAAGTGGGATGGCCGCCTTCGTGCGTCCTTCCGTCATGTAAGTTCGTGGCAGGCAATTAAGGGTACGGAATCATGGTTGCAAACATCTTTATGGCGAAACTTAACGGCGCCGTGCAGGCCGCCCAGTTGCCGGCGCTGAGCGGCAAGTCGTTCACGGTCCAGAACGTGACGTCGAGCACGGGGGGGGGCTGAAATCCTGGCTCTTCCTGGCCCCCGACGGGGGTGCCGGGGCGGCGTCCGCCGGTACCGTGGCCCTCAAGGTCGAGGGCGCCGGACAAGCCGCCCACCTGTCGTCGCTGGTTGGCAAATCCGTGACCGTCGGCCAGTCTCCGACCGTGATCGGCGGCACCGGCAAGTGGCTCGTGCTGCAGCCCAAGGCCGCGGTGGCGGCAAAAGCCGTCGCCGGAGCCGGGGCCGCGGGCAAGGCCGGCGCGCCGGCCGTCATGATGAAGCTGGAAGGCGCCAGGCAGGCGGCCCAGGTGCCGCTGCTGGCCGGCAAGACCGTCACGGTCGTGCAGCCGCCGATGATCGGCGCCGAAGCCGGCAAGTGGCTGTTTCTGAAGCCGAGCGCCGCTGCCGGCAAGGGCCTCGTTGCCCTCAAGGTAAAGGGTGGCACCGGGGCATCGGCACTGATTGGCAAGAGCTTCACCATCGGCAAGGCGCCGATGATGGCAGCGGGCGCCAGCAAGTGGCTGGTCCTGCATCCGGCCGCCGGCGTGGCCGCCAAGGGCCTGGCCGGCGGCGCCGTTGCCGCCAAGACCGTCGCCTTGCAAGGCGTGGCCGCCGAAGCCGGCGCCGCCGAAGGCGCCATGATGACGGGACTCGGGACAGCCGGCAAAGGCGCCGGCGGAAAAGCCGCAGCCAGCTTGGTAGGCGCAGCCAGCGGCAGCGGCAAAGCCGCTGCTGCAGGCACCATCTGGACGGGCAAGGGCCTGAGCCTCGGCCTTGGCCTTGGTCTCGGTGTCTGGGGCCCGGTCATCCTCGGCGTGGTCGGGGCCGGCGCGGTCTATGGTTATGTCAGAAGCCGCAAGGCCGAAAAAGAACAGGCCGACATGGAGACTGACTACGAGGAAGCCTTGGCCGAGGGCTAAGTTCCGGCGGCGAGCGTTCAGCGACGATGATCGGCCCTGCGGCCAACAGGGCAAGCGCAGCATAGGCGCGCCGTGGCGCTGCCGATTGCTCAGCGGTGGCGGTGATGCATATTCATTCTCTCGATGACTGGCGTCACGAACATGTCTTCATCGACAAGGACCAGGCTCGTGGAGAGCGCCGGGCCTATTGGGTGATCGCCTTGACCGTCGTCATGATGACGGTCGAGATCACCTCCGGTTGGCTCTTCAATTCCATGGCCCTGCTGGCCGATGGCTGGCATATGGCGAGCCACGCGGCCGCTTTGTGCATAACCGTGTTTGCCTACCGCTATGCGCGTCGCCACCTGCACGACAGGGGTTACACTTTCGGCACCGGAAAAGTCGGCGTATTGGGCGGTTTCACCAGTGCGGTGGTGCTCGGCGTCGTGGCGCTGATGATGGTCTGGGAGTCCGTGCAAAGGTTCTTCCAACCCCTCACCATCGCCTTTGACGAGGCCATCGCGGTCGCCGCTGTGGGCCTTTGCGTCAACCTCTTGAGCGCCTGGCTGTTGCATCAGAGTGGCAGCCACGACCATCACCACGGCCACAGCCACGAACATCACGACCACCATCATCATCACGGCCAGGACCATAATCTCCGCGCCGCCTTCCTGCAT
>CAZVDW010000728.1:0-5494 GCA_964625645.1 uncultured Rhodospirillaceae bacterium | reverse complement strand
CCGCCACCCTGCTGCACGACGACGTGGTCGATGCCAGCGACCTGCGCCGCGGTGCCGCCACTGCCAACGCCATCTGGGGCAACGAGGCCAGCGTGCTGGTCGGCGATTTCCTGTTCAGCCGCGCCTTCCAGCTCATGGTCGAGGACGGCTCGCTCGACGTCCTGGCCATCCTCTCCGGCGCCAGCGCCGTGATCGCCGAGGGCGAGGTCATGCAGCTGCTGACCAGCAACGACACCGGCACCAGCGAGGCCGACTATCTCGCCGTCATCACCGCCAAGACCGCGCGCCTCTTCGCCGCCGCCGCCGAGATCGGCGCCGTGGTATGCGAGCGCCCGGCCGAGCAGCGCCAGGCCTTGTACGACTATGGCGAAGCGCTCGGCATCAGCTTCCAGCTGGTCGACGACGCGCTCGACTACACCGCCGCCGAGGCGACTCTGGGCAAAACGGTGGGCGACGATTTCCGCGAGGGCAAGATCACCCTGCCGGTGGTGCTCGCGTTTGCCCGCGGCGACGAGCGCGAGCGCGCCTTCTGGCGCCGCACGCTGGAGGATGGCGGCCACCGCGACAGCGACCTGACGCAAGCTATCGAATTGCTCGACACGCATAATGCCGTGACGGACACGCTGGCCCGCGCCAGGGATTATGCCGAGCACGCCCGTGCCGCCCTCGACAGCTTCCCCGACAATGCCTATCGCGGCGCTCTGCTTGATGCCGCGGATTTCGCCGTCGAGCGCGCCTACTGACCCTTGCCCCGGCGCCGCGCAAGCGTTATATAACCGCCGCCCCGCCACATACGGGCCCGGTCGGAGTGTAGCTCAGCCTGGTAGAGCACTGTCTTCGGGAGGCAGGGGCCGGAGGTTCAAATCCTCTCACTCCGACCAATTAAAACAAACACTTAGCCGGAAGCCCCAAATTTCATGGTGCCAACACCGTTGGCACTCTCTGGCCCACGTCTCGGTGCCGAGAGATCCCCCCGCCGAGCGAACCCGGCGGGGGTAACCCTTCGAAGGTAAAACCTTCTTACCGTGGCTTCCCTACGAACTTCCCTGAGACAAAGATATTGCGCCCCTGTGCCGCGAACGTCAATAGTTGTATTCTACTAATGAATACATCTATTCAGAGAGACGGACACAGCGACCATGCCCAAAATTTGCGAGTACCCCATCGACGAGACCCTGGCTATCGGACTGGACATCGGCATTGGGTCGGTGGGCTCCACGGTGGCCGCTCAGGATCGTGTGCTGTTTGCCGGCAGCCGTTGTTTCGACGTCCCGGAGGAGTCCAAGACCCGCGAGCTCAAGAACAAGACCCGGCGGGAGAAGCGCGGGCAGAGGAAGGTCATCCGCCGCCGCCGGAAGCGCCTGGCGGACGTTCGAGAGCTGCTGCACCGACAGGGCCTTTTGGCCAGCACCGACCCGGACGATATTTCCCGCGGCAACGGCGTGGCGACCGATCCCTGGCAGGCGCGTGCCGCCGGCCTCGACAAGGCACTGGCCGCGCATGAGCTTGCCGCTGCTCTCATTCATATCGCCAAGCATCGCGGCTTTCTTTCCAACCGCAAGGACAGCGGCAGCCAGGAGGCGCCGGACGATGACAAGAAGATGCTCGCCGCGATCAATGCCAACACCGAGCTATCGGGGCGCTACCGCACAGTCGGCGAGATGGTGGCAAGGGACGAGCGCTTCGCCGTCAGCAAGCGCAACCGCGGCGGCGGCTACGCGCACACACTGGCACGCAACGATTTGAAAGCCGAGGTAGCGACCCTGTTCGCCGCCCAGCGCCGCCACGGCAATGCCGATGCCAGCGAGGCGCTGGAGCATGCCTACGGGGGCATCGCATTTCATCAACGGCGTCTCCAGGATAGCGAAAACATGGTCGGCGACTGTCCCTTCGAGGCGGCGGAGAAGCGCAGTCCACGGCATGCGCCGTCGTTCGAGAAGTTTCGCCTGCTGGCCAAGCTCAATACGGTCAGGGTCATCGAACCGGCCAACGGACTGCGCCGCCTCAAGGCGGCTGAGCTTGCCGCCGCGCTCGACGATTTCGGCGCCCAGAAGTCGATCACCTGGAAAACCCTGACCAACAAGCTCGGCTTTGGCGACGAGCGCCGCTTCGAGGGCATCGACGATGATAAGGCGGGCAAGGACGTATGTGCTGCCGCCGGCGCCACGCGGGGCACCGCGACAATCCGCGAGACCGTTGGCGCCGCCGGCTGGAACACCCTGCGCCAGCAAGAGGCCACGCTCGACGACATCGCCCGCGTCCTGTCTTTCCGCGATGACATCGAGAAGATAGAGGAAGGCCTCGGCGAGATCGGTCTGGAGCCGCTGGTCCTCGAGGCGCTAATGAAAGGCGTGCGCGACGGCAAGTTCGGCAAGTTCAGCGGTGCCGGGCACATCTCCGCCAAGGTCGCACGCGCCCTGTTGCCGCCGCTGCTCGAAGGCAAGGTCTACTCCGAGGCCTGCGCCGCCGTTGGCTACGACCACGCCCAGGCGCGCAAGGTGACCATCGAGGACATCCGCAATGCCGTGGTCCAGCGTTGCCTGCGCGAAGCCTGCAAGCAGTTCGAGACCTTGGTCCGCGAGTTCGGCGCTCGCCCCGGCCGTGTGGTCGTCGAGCTTGCCCGCCCGGTCGGCAAGTCGGCCGAGGACCGCGACAAGATGAGCAAGGGGATCGACAGACGCACCGCTGAGAAGAACAAGCACCGCGCGGACCTGATGGAATGCCTCGACCTCGCCGACGAACCCGGCGACGAAGACCTGCTGCGCTACGAGCTGTGGAAGGAGCAGGGTCGCCGCTGCATTTACACGGACGCCTACATCGAGCCCGGCGATATTCTGGGCAGCCGTAACCAGGTACAGGTCGATCACGTGTTGCCACGCAGTCGCAGCCAGGACAATTCGTACACCAACAGAGTTCTCTGCCTGACCAAGGCCAATCAGGACAAGGGCCAGCGCACGCCCTGGGAATGGAAGATGGAGGACGAGGGCGACGAGGCCTGGTGGCGGGAGTTCGAAGCCCGGGTGCGCGCGCTTCCGGTCAAGAGATTCAAGAAGACCACGCTCCTGGTGCGCAATTTTCGCGAGCGCGAGGTCGGCTTCAGCGAACGCAACCTCAATGAGACCAAATACGCGGCACGGGCCACGCTGGCGGCGCTGCGCGAATACTATCCCGACGATCCCGACCCCAACGCGGAGGGCTATCTGGGCCGCAAGAGGCGGCTGTTCGCGCGGCCTGGGACAGTCACGGCGCAGCTCAGGCGTGCCTGGGGGCTGGACGGCATCAAGGATCGCGCCGACGACCGCCACCATGCCCTGGATGCGCTGATCTGCGCCGTTGGCTCGGAAGCCGTGCTGCAGCGCCTGACACGCGAATACCAGGCCCTGGAGAAAGAGGGCCGCGCGCGGTGGACACCGAACGTGGCGCCGCCCTGGGACGGCTTTCGCGCCGATGCCATCGCCGCCATCGAGGACGTTTTCGTTGCGCGCAGCGAGAAGCGGCGCGGCCGCGGTGCCGGCCACGACGCCACCATCTACGCCGTGCGCGTCGAGGAGGGCCGCGAGATCACCTACGAGCGCAAGGCTGTCGCCAAACTGACCAGAAAGGATATCGAACGGGTCAAGGACCCGGAGCGCAATCGCGCCCTGACCGCGTCGCTGGAAGCCTGGCTCGAGGCCGGAAAGCCGAAGGATAGCCCGCCCCTCTCGCCCAAGGGCGACCCGATCCGCAAGGTAGCACTGCGCCGTGGCCCCAAAGCGGGAATGCCCCTCAACGACGGCCACGTGGACAATACCGGCATGGTTCGCGTCGATGTCTTTGCCAAAGACGGCAAGTTATACCTGGTTCCCATCTACGTCCACCAGGTGATGAACAAGGCGAAGTGGCCTTGCCCGCCAAGCAGCTACGTCGAAATTAGAAAGCCAGCCCACAACTGGCCTAAAGTGGACCAAAGCCATGCCTTCGTATTTAGCATGTATCCAAACTGTTACCTCTGCCTAGAAACAAATAAGGGAGACACTTTTGAAGGATATTTTAGGGGGCTAAACACAAACGACGCCGGCATTGAAATGTCCCCTCACAATAGGCGAGCTAAGGAGGACAAAAAAAAGTTCGGCTCGAAGACACTCAAAAAGCTTACCAAATTCCAAATCGACCGGCTCGGGCGCAAGCACGAGATCGTGCGGGAGACGCGAACATGGCATGGCGTGGCGTGCACGTGACGGAGCCGGCCCGGCTGTCGCTCAGGGAGCGCCGGCTGGTGGTGGCGCAGGACGACGGCGAGGTCGCCTTGCCGCTCGAGGACCTTGCCTGGATGGTGCTCGACACGCCACAGGTGACGGCCTCGGCGGCGTTGCTGTCGGCGTGCATGGAAGAGGGCGTGGCGGTGGTGCTCTCGGACGCCAGGCACATGCCGGCGGGAATGCTGCTGCCGTTTCATCAGCACTACGCCCAGGCCGAGGTGGGGCGCAGCCAGATCGCATCTTCCGAGCCACTCAAGAAGCGCCTGTGGCGGGCGATCGTTCGGCGCAAGCTTGAGGGGCAGGCAGCCATTCTCGACCGCGGCCAGATCGACGGCGGCGACAGCTTGCGCGAAATGGCCCGGCACGTGAAATCCGGCGATCCGGACAATGTCGAGGCGCGAGGGGCACGCTTCTACTGGGGCCGGCTGTTCGACGACTTCCGCCGCCACGACGAGGCCGACATCCGCAATGCCATGCTCAATTATAGCTACGCCGTGCTGCGTGCGGCGACGGCGCGCGCCCTGGTCGCCGCCGGGCTGCTGCCGGCCTTCGGGCTGCACCATGCCGGCGCGCTCAACGCCTTCAACCTCGCCGACGACGTGCTGGAAGTGATCCGTCCCCTGGCCGACTGGCGGGTATTGACCATGGCCGGCCGCGGCCGCCCGCCGGACGATGCCCGGCTCGCCACCGACGACCGCCGCCTGCTCGTCGCGGTCGCCAGCGAGACCCTGGTCATCGACGGCGAGCAGATGACCGTGCTGCCGGCGCTCGATCGCGTCGCTGCATCGCTGGTGCGGGCGCTGTCGGGTGATGGCGACAAAGCCCTGCGCCTGCCCCACCTGTGAGCGGGCAATGCAGGAGCAGGAGGTTCGCTTCATGTATCTGTTCGTCTTCTTCGACCTGCCGGTGGGAACCAAGGCGGAGCGGCGCGACGCGGCGCGCTTTCGCAATTTCCTTCGCAAGGACGGTTACGATATGATGCAGTGGTCTGTGTATACGCGCGTTTGCCGAGGACAGGATGCAGTCGACAAGCACATGGAGCGGGCGGCGAAAAGCCTTCCCAGCAAGGGCAGCATCCGCGCCCTGCAAGTCACCGAGCGCCAATTCGCGCGCATGCGAATGCTGCTGGGCACGCCCGGCAAACAGGAACGAACCGGGACCGATCAGCTGGTTTTGCTCTGATCGATCCCGGCTTTTCCGTTACACCTCAAGACGTTGTCAGGCTCCGAGCCTACCTCAGGGAAGTCGGTAGGGAA
>CAZVDW010000727.1:0-4489 GCA_964625645.1 uncultured Rhodospirillaceae bacterium | reverse complement strand
TCGCGGTTGGCGTTGCGCGATGGCTGCGGATGCTCGGCCATGATATCGAGAATCGATGGCACCTCCCCGGCGACCTCGGGCGAAAAGCACGGCCAGTCATGCAGCTCGGCCACGGCATCGCTGAACAGACCCTGCCTGTCGTCGTCCAGCCAGGTATAGCTGCCATCAATGCCGATGCTGTCGCGCAGGTCATCTAGAAAATCATCGTAAGCTAAATATATCATTGGGATATAGCGGCGATCGAAGGCCTTCTTGACCAAGCTTCGCAGCTCCATCAACCCAAGCAGGGCGATAGCGCTTTGCCAGCCATACCAGGCGAAATTGTCGCGCTGGGGCTGCAAGTCGGTGAAGCAGTCGCGCAGGAAAAGTGCCACCGGCGCGGCCTCGAGCTTGCCGTGACCGACCGCGATCGCCAGCGCCTCCAAGGCGGCCGAGCGGGCGTATTCGTCCGCTTCCGTGTCGAGCGCCAGCTCGAACAGCGGTTGGGGATCGCTGTCGCAAACCGAGGCCAGCACCCGTCTGGCGGTCTCGGTAATCGTATCGCCGAGCCAATAGTCCGCCACCTCGGGGCAGCGGCGCAACAGCGCGACCAGTGGACGATAGGCGCTCTTTTCCTGCCATTCGCCAAGCAGATGGAAGATCAGCAGCAAAGCCTCGCCTTGCAACAACAGGTCTTCGCCGCCTGCGCTGCATTCCTCGATGGCCTCGATAAAGCCGGGCGTCACGGCGGCTCGCTGCGCGCGCGCGGCTTCGACCGCGGCGTGAGGAAACGGCGGACGCACCGCCAGCGCCTGGATTACCTCGTGCGGCGCGAAGCTGTCGTCCGCGGCGCCTCCTGCCTCGACCATTGTCGCTCCTCGTCCTACAAGCGGCGCGGCTACTGCTCGACCAGCTCGACGCGGCGGTTGAGCGCCCGACCGGCCTCGCTGCGGTTGGACTCCACCGGCGCCAGATAGCCGACCCCCCAGGACAACAGGCGGGCGGGATCGACCCCGTAATCGGCGATCAACGCTTGCGCCACCGCCTCGGCACGCCGCCCTGACAGCGCCATGTTGTAGTCCAGGCTGCCGACATTGTCGGTATGGCCGACCACCACCAGTCCGAGCGCGGGATCGGCGGCGAGAAGGCTGGCGATCTCGTCGAGGGCGGGGCGGGATTCGGCCTTGAGGTCGGCCTTGTCGCTGTCGAAATGGATGCCGTAAAGCGCAATGCGCCCGCTCTCGGCGATCTCGCTCGCCATTTGCGAGGCGTCGACGGTGACCATGGCCGCCTCCATCGGCACCAGCTCGACGACATCGAGCTGGGCGATCACCCTTTGAAAGCTGGCGCCACCGCCGACCGAGGCCATGGCGACGAAAAGCGAGACGTAGACGTCGCCCTCGTCGCGCCCCAACCTGGCCGCGAGATAGCGTTGGTCGCCATAGGATTCGCCCATCTCCAGGTAATTGCCCTCGGCCACCACGGCGTGGCTGAAATTGCGTCCGCCGCAGGCCTCGTTCTTGCACGCGAACTGCGTCTCGAAGCCGGCCTCGGATAGCGCCTCTTGGTAGTTGCGAAAGACCTCCAGCGAAGTGCGCTCGGCCGGCGCGCGGTAGGTGAGGTGGGTGATCTTTCCTTCCAGCGTGCGGACCGAGGCGGTGTTCTTGGCAAGCCCGCCCGATTTCTCGGCGGCAGCGGTGAACAGAGCGAACTCATCGAAGGCGCGCGTATCGTAACGGATGATCTCCGAGCCGAGATAGCGCGAGATCAGCGTATGATCCTGGCTGCCGGAGATGTCGGCGGCGATGGCGATCGACGGCAGCAGCGCCATCGGGAACAACCAGCGTGCAAGTGCTCTCATCGCCAGGGACCTCCTCCAAGCCCAGGGGCAAGCCTAGGGCAGCTGGCGGGCGATGACGAGTCGCGATGCGCTGCCGCCATCGACTCCGCCGGCGCGGGCTGGCAGTATCGGCGCCAAGGCATCACGTCGGACAGGGAGAGAAAATCATGATCCTGGCATCGTTGCGTTCGCTGGGTGGGCAGGTTTGTGCCGCGCTCGCGCTGGTTTTGGGTCTGGCCACAGTGGCCGCGCCAGCGGCCCAGGCCGAGGACGGCAAGATTTCCATCGCCGTCGTCACTTTCCTTTCCGGCCCGGCGGCGGCGCATTTCGGCGTGCCTGCGCGCAAGGGGGCGGAGACCACCATCGATGCCCTCAATGCCGGCAGCTTCCCCGCGCCCTATGACACGCCGGGGATCGGCGGCATGGAGATCGTGCCGGTCTTCGTCGATGAGGCGGGCGGCGCCACCAAGCAGGTGGCCGAGTTCCGCAATCTCGTGCAGCGGCGCAATGTCGACATCATCCTGGGCTACATCTCCAGCGGCGACTGCTTGGCCATTCCCCAGGTTGCCGAGGAGCTCAAGCAGTTCACCATCCTGGTCGACTGCGGCACGCCGCGCGTCTTCGAGGAGAGGAGTTACAGCTACGTCTTCCGCACCGGCCCGCACGCGGCCATGGACAACGTGGCGATTGCCCGCTACCTGCTCGACCGGCAACCCGACGTCAAGACCATCGCCGGGCTCAACCAGAACTACGCCTGGGGCCAGGATTCCTGGAACGACTTCCAGGGCTCCATGGAAGTGCTCCAGCCCGGCATTGAAGTGGTCGATGTGCAGTTCCCGAAGCTTTTCGCCGGCCAGTTCGGGGCCGAGATCTCGGCTCTGCTGTCGCGGCGTCCCGATGTCATTCATTCGAGCTTCTGGGGTGCCGACCTCGAAGCGCTGATCCTGCAGGGCGGCGGCCGCGGCCTGTTCGAGCGTAGCCAGGTCGTGCTGTCGGCCGGCGAGCACGTGCTGCATCTGATCGGCGACCGCATGCCCGACGGCACCATTCTCGGCGCCCGCGGCCCGCACGGCCCCTTCGCGCCCGAAAGCGCCATGAACACCTGGTTCCACAACACCTTCATCGAGCGCTGGGGCCACGTGCCGAACCAGGGCGCCTACAAATACACCATGGCGCTCTTGGGCCTGAAGACGGCCTACGCCAAGGCCGAGGCCGAGGCCGGCGCTGCGCCAACGCCTGAGCAGGTCATGCAGGCGCTGACCTATCTCGAATGGGACAGCCCCTCGGGCATGGTCAAGATGGCGCTGGCCGACGGCCACCAGGCGATCCAGGACAACGCCATCGGCACCAGCCGCTACGATGCCGAGATTGGCCGCATCGTGGTCGACGATGTCGTCTACTACAACGCCGAATGCGTCAATCCGCCGCCGGGCATCAAGGCCATCGACTGGATCCGCCAGGGCTTCCCCGGCGCCAAGTGCGACTGATGGACCTCGATCTCTCCGGCAAGACCGCACTGATCACCGGCTCCACCCGCGGCATCGGTTTCGAGACCGCGGTGGGGCTGGCCGAGATGGGCGCCAGCGTCATCGTACACGGGCGCAGCGACGCTACCGTCAACGACGCGCTCGGGCGCCTGGCTGAGCGCGTTGCGGATGCGGGCGCGGTCGGCATCGCCGCCAATCTCGGCACGGCGGAAGGCTGCGACGCCCTGGCCGCCGCCCACGCGCAAGTCGACGTGCTGGTCAACAATGTCGGCATCTACCGGCCCGAGCCTTTCGACGAGGTCGGCGACGAGACCTGGCAGATGTATTTCGACATCAACATCATGTCGGGCGTGCGCATGGCGCGGCACTATCTCAAAGGCATGCTCGAGCGCGACTGGGGGCGGATCATCTTCGTCTCCAGCGAATCCGGTGTCTTCATCCCGCCGGAGATGATCCATTACGGCTTCTCCAAGGCGGCGCAGCTGGCCATCGCCCGCGGTTTGGCCGAGACCACGAAAGGCACCAAGGTGACCGTCAATTCGGTGCTGCCCGGACCGACCTGGGTCGAGATCCAGGAGCGCCGCATGGGCCAGCGGGCGGAGGCCGAAGGCCGCACGGTCGAGGACCTCAAGGCCGAGATCTTCGCTACACGGCGGCAATCCTCGCTGCTGCAGCGCTACGAGACCCCGGACGAGGTCGCCAACATGATCTGCTACGCCTGCAGCCCCGCCGCCTCGGGCACCAACGGCGCCTCGCTGCGCGTCGAAGGCGGCATCGTGCGCAGCTTCATCTAGCGCCACGCCTCCTCAATTAGGTGACAGTCACCCAACTTAAACAGGTGTATACGAAGTTTGAACAGCTAAAAGTTGGGTGACTGTCACCTAATTCTGTCACCTAATTGCCGGCAGGGGCCGTGTTTCGGCCGCTACGTCCGAAGTGCCGGAAATCCCGCATAGTGCTGGCGGTGGCTGCCCTTGTGGTTGGCCATGCCGGGCTTGGTCAGGACGCCGCGCGGCGCGATGTAGCTGTGGATGGTGCGCTTCGGGCGCTCGTGCCAGGTGATGTTGAAGGCGGCGAGCCTGGGAAAGAAGACCAGGCGGCTGTAGGGCAGCTGGTCGTGCAGCCACCAGGCCAGCCCCCGCCAGTCCGCGCCTGAGCCATAGTGGTCGGCGAACCAGGGCAC
>CAZVDW010000726.1:0-3407 GCA_964625645.1 uncultured Rhodospirillaceae bacterium | reverse complement strand
TGAGATAGATATCCGCATAGTCGGCCGCCAGCTCGTCCAGGTCGGCGCCCTCGATCACCTCGGGCAAGGCGGCGAGCGCCTGGTCGAAAAGGGCGAGTCCTTGCTTGTCCCCGATTGCCAGCGCCAGCAGGTCCTGCAACGGCGCTTGGCGCAGCTCCCGAAGCCATGCGGCGTCGGGCTCGTGGTCGTGCAGCAGAGCCAACAAGCGTAGATCCAGGGCGACGTCGGCTGCTGCGCTCATTCCACGGCTCCCTTGTCGTGAGGCACGAAGACGATCGACGGGTCGGTCAGCTCGGGATCGGCCATATTGCGAACCTGACGCACGATGCGCTCGCCCGGGCCACGCGCCTTGGTGTCGAATGTGCCTTCGCGCAACTGGTCGACCGGGCCGATGTCGAGCACGCGCATCATGCAGGCCATCACGCAATAGGGCTTGCGGCCGGCGTCGATCTCGTCGACGCACAAGTTGCATTTCTTGACAATGAGGCTTTCGGGGTCGAACTGCGGCGCGCCGTAAGGACAGGCCGCCTCGCAGCGCCGGCAGCCGATGCATAGGGTTGAGTCGATGTCGACGATGCCGTCCTTCCGGCGCTTGAAGATAGCCCCGGTCGGACAGGTCGGAAGGCAGGCCGGCTCAGCGCAATGATTGCACGACATGTTGACCTTGTAGGCGAAGACATTGGGGAAGCTGCCGCCCTCGATATACTGCACGCGCCGGAAACGCGGCCCCGGAGGCAAGCCGTTCTTGTCCTTGCAGGCGATCTCGCAAGCGCGGCAACCGATGCAGTCCACATTGTTGTGGATGAAGCCAAGCTGCATGTCGGGTATCACCGGCTCGTACACCTCGCGCTTGCGGCGCCTCACGGCCTCGGCAATTGCCGTCTTGTCTGTTTGCTCGGTCACGACGATGTCCTCGCTGTTACAGGTCGCGGCGGAAGACGTGGCTGCGCGCCGTGGCCAGGCGGTCCCAGCCGGGCCGATGCGCAAGCTCCGTCTTGCGGATATCCACGAGAATGGTGTTGTAGGCGAAGGCGCCCGCCGGGCTTGGTGCGTCGAGCGTGAGGAAGTCCGGGTTGCCGGCGCGGTCGACGCCGTTCTCGTCGAGGTCCATCCAGGCGCCCTCATAGACCACTGCCACGCCCGGCATGCAGCGCTCGGTGACGTAGGCCGGTACGACGATCTTGCCGCGGTCGTTCCAGACCTCGAGGATATCGCCGGTCTTGATGCCGAGGCGCTTGGCGTCGCTGGCGTTGATAGTCGCTTCCTGTTCGTAGGTCTCGCGCAGCCAGGGGATGTTGTTGAAGATGGAATGGGTGCGCCAACGTGGGTGCGGCGTGATCAGATGGAAGGGATAGGTCTTGGCCTTTTCCGAGTTCAGCGACTCCCACGGCTCGATCCATTTCGGGATCTCGGGGATCGGATAGCCGTACTGGGTGCGCGTCCAATCCATCATGCCGGCGAGCTTGCTCGACAGGATCTCGATCCTGCCCGATTGGGTGGAGAACGGCACGCCGCGCTCGATCTGCTCGCGGAAGGCGACGAGTGGCTCGGGATAGACGAACTTGTAGACGCCGCGGCGCTTGAACTCGTCCCAGGACATCTGCACGCCCTGATAGCCCATCACGCGGCCTTCCCACCAGGTGCGCAGATAGGCTTCGTCGACGTCGTCGTCGTGCCGGAAATAGTCGCGCGAGGCCCGCGGATTGTAGCCCGGGCCGAAGCCGAGGCGATAGGCGAGCTCGGTATAGACCTGGAAGTCGGTCTTGCTCTCACCGAGGGGCTCGATGACCTTCGGGCGGTGGATGTAGTAGTGGCCCTTGTACCAGGGCAGCGCCACATCGTGGCGCTCGAAATGAGTGGCTATCGGCAGCAGCACGTCCGCCCAGATGCCCGATGGCGTGATGGTCGAATCCAGGCAGACCACGAGGTCGAGCTTGTGGATCGCCTCGAGCTCCTTGTTGATGTTGGTGAGCTGGTTGAGCCAGTTCGAGCCCTGCCAGAAGATGCCGCGGATATTGGGGATGACACCGTCCAGATTGTCCGTGCGCGGCCACAGGCCGAGCTCCTCGCGGCGCAGGTTCGGATAGTTGAGCACGCAATGCGCCCAGCGATCCGACTTGAGCGAGGCGTACCAGACATTCGAATAGTTGTCCCAGGGATAGGCAACGGACTGCGCGTGCCACGATTTTCCGACGCCTTCGGCCGAGCCGCCGAGAATGCCGATATTGCCGGTCATCGCTTGCAGAGCCGCCGCCATGCGGTTGTACTGCTCGCCATAGGCGTTGCGCCCCGGCGCCCAGGAGGCTTTCAGCGCCGCCGGCTTGGTGGTGGCGTACATCTCGGCCAGCTTGCGGATGTCGCTCGCCGCGACGCCAGTGATCGGCTCGGCCCATTCCGGTGTCTTCGGCTGGCCGTCATAGCGACCCATGATATAGTCGCGGAAGTTCTCGCGGCCTTGGCCCCAGACCGGCATGGTGCCCGCATCCATGCCCTGGCAGAAGCGATTGATGAAATCCTGGTCCTGCCAGTTCTTTTCGAAAATATATTGCGCCATCGCCGCCAGCATGGCGGCATCGGTATTGGGCTTGATGGGAATCCACCAGGCATCGTAGGCGGCGGCCGAGTTGGTGTATTGCGGGTCGACCAGGACAAATTTGCAGCCACGCTGCTTGGCCATGCGCATGTAGTAGAATGTGTTGCCGCCGTGGAAGGTATAGGCCGGGTTCCAGCCCCACATGACGATCAGCTTGGAATGCGCGAAAGCGTCATCCTCGTTGCCGTCCTCGGTGGTGCCGAAGGTCATGCGCGAGCTGAAGGTGGTGCCCTGGTAGGAGGGCACCGACCAGGAACTGGTGCGGCAGCCGAACATGCCGAGAAAGCGCGCCTGCAGGCCTTCGATCTGGTCCGACTTGTGCAGCACGCCATAGGAGGCGCCGGCATAGCTCTGATCGAGCAATGCGGTCGGGCCATACTGCTCCTTGATCTTGATCATGCGCTCGGCGACCAAGCCGAGGGCTTCGTCCCAGGAGGCTCGCTTGAAGCGTCCCTCGCCGCGTTCGCCAACACGGATCATGGGATAGAGCAGACGCTCCGGCGAGTAGAGTCGCGAGCGGTAGCTGCGCCCGCGCAGGCAGGCCCGCAACTGCGGCACCTGCTCGGTATCGGTGCCGAAGGGGTCGCCCTGATAGGTGCCGTCGTCGCTCGACAGGCGCACGATCACGTCGCCCCGCTTGTGCGCGACGAGCATATGACGCGAGCCGCAATTATGGGCGCAACTCGTGACCACGGTCTCGAGCTCATCGTCGGTCAAATAGGGTTCGTAGGCGAAAGATTTGGCCTCTTTCGGTGCCGCAACCGGCACCAGGGCGGAAGCGACGCCCGCGATGCTCCCCTTGAGAACCGTCCGG
>CAZVDW010000725.1:0-2625 GCA_964625645.1 uncultured Rhodospirillaceae bacterium | reverse complement strand
CCTGAAGGGCCATCGCTTGGGCGCATCGAACGAGATCGAGACGAAACCTTGCTTCGCGAAAAGATCGACAAAATAGCCATCCCGCGCACCACGTTCGACGAGGCCGGCCGCCAACCGATCCCAGGTCATGTCAGCGCCGAGCAGAACCGAGATGTCGATGTCGTCCTCCCAATCGAGAAGGGCCCCCTTCTCCCTCACGGCGCCGAGCAGGCTGCCGCCTTCGAGCCAGTGCACGACCCCCATTTCGCTGAGGCAGGCGGCAACGTAATGGCTGAGGTCCTGCAAGTGCTCGCGGCAGCATGGCGCGGTGTTGAGGCCGAGTCGATTGACATAGAGATTGAACGGACAGGGTGGCGTCAATTTGCCGCACCCGCGCCAACTCACGGCGCCATTCTTCAGGTCCAGCTCGCTGATGACATGGCGCAGTTGGAAAGCCGCGAGATCGCCCTTTGCCTGGGTCTCCAGGACCGACAGGTCGCGTTCGCCCAAAACATACCGCTGCCGCCGTCGGCGAGCCCAGCACTGGCGCAGAAACCAGCTCAGCTCGATTGCCATGGCGGTCGCCAATACCGCTTGAAGCTTGTTGTTCGGGATGGCCAGGCCGGCGACGAGGGCGGGACCGAGCAGCAGGAGTCCCGCGTAGTCAGCGTGTTTCGCGAAGAGCTCGACCAGTCTGGAGGCCGGTCGGAAGGCGATGGCGGGAGCCGCGATGATGTAGGACACGACGATGAAAAAGCCGGCCATGACGGCCATGGCGAAACGGTCGATGCCATCGGGCGACAACGACACCAAGGCCACTGTCAGCGCCGCCAGAATCCCCGTCACCAGCGATTCAACCAGGCTGGGGGGGTGCCAGTTCCGGGGATACCTCAACAGGTGAACGAAGGACAGATACGTTGCCAGGTAAAGCGCGGAAGCGATCAGCGCGACGATGATTCGTGTGGTCGATGTCGCTTCCAAGTCGGTCATGGCCTTTGCGTCTTACCTCGATCCAGCCCCGCTCGAACAGCCGCTGCCGAGCGCCGGGGTTACGCTCAGCCGTCCGCGCGCGCGGCAGGACCGCGGCAATGGCGCGCCTACCTCCGTCAGCAATTTCGAAAGTGTCGATATAGAAAGACCGGGCAGTCTAACCGATCACCCTCCAATTAGCTAATGGCGGGGTGGCGGCGTGAGCAGGGCTGCTCCATAACCAGGCGGATCGGACGCGGCCGGCGGCCTGGGAAATGCGACTTCGCTACGTCGGCGGCTGCCTAGTCGCAGCAGTCGGTCCCGGCCTGTATGGGCGGGCACGGGATCGAGCCGTGGGAGCAGAACACGCAACAGTCGCCCGGCGCGGGCCGCAGTGTCCTGCCGCAGCCCTTGCAGTCGTAGAACCATTGGCAGGAGTCAGTCGGCATCGTCTCCGCCTCACGGTGGCCGCAATGCGGGCAGGCGAGGGTCGATGTCAGCTCGATAGCGCGCGTTTGCGTTGCCATAAGGCGTATCCCGTGAGCATGGAGAACGCGGCCAGGGCCGGCAGCAGGACGTAGTCGAGCCAGCCGAGCGCGGCGGCCAGGCCGACGGCCGTCAGGCCGACGACAAGAACGGGGGTGAAACAACATAGCGCCGCAACGACGCCGCCGACGATGCCGACGCGAAGCAGGGTCTCGTTGGTCATCGCTCGCGAACCCCATTCGGCCAGGACAGCCGTGGCTGCCATTTGATTTCAGCGGCCGAGTATGCATCCTGTACTTGCTACAGGTTCAAGGGGAATTTCGATGCCGGCCTTCACAAGATCGAGATCGAGCGGCCTGACGCGCGGCGAGCTGGCGGCGCGCGGCGGAAGCAATATCGAGACCGTGCGCTATTACGAGCGCGTCGGGCTGATGCCGCCGCCGCCGCGGACGCCAGGCGGCCACAGGGTGTATGGCGCAGAAGATCTGAAGCGCCTCTATTTCGTCTGCCGCAGCCGCCGGCTGGGCTTCTCGCTGAACGAGATTCGCGAGCTTCTGGCCCTGGTCGATGAGCAGGATTTTACCTGCGACGCGATCCGCGAGCTGACCCTGAGCCAGGCCCGGGAAGTTCAGGCCAAGATCCAGGATCTGCAAAAGATCGAGCATGTCCTGCGCGACATGGCCGCCCAATGCGATCGTGGCGATTTGCCGGAATGTCCGGTGTTGGACACGCTCTTCGCCGCCAGACCCAGCGATGAGATTTCCCGCTAGCGCACGACGTCACGGGACTTGCTCTCGGCAATGCGCGCGCACCGGACTTGACCCTGTAGCAGCGACAGCCTGTACAAGCAGGCTTCCCTATATCAAGGCTCATACCAAGCGACACTGATAAAGACCCATTTGACCGCGCGCTTTTCGCCGCTGGCGCCGTCGCGGGCCGCTTGACGTGGCGTGATACGACGGCCCTTCCGCGTCGATGGACGCGAGAGAAACGACCTGTTGGACTCTGGCTTGTTCGGCCTAAATTCTGATTGAGATGAATCAGAAGGTGGAAAACGGTGGCGAGCAATCGACGAGAGGCTGTGTCCGGGAGTATCGACAGGCACATCCTTGAGTTTCTGAAAAGTTCGAATCAAGGGTTCGCGATCCGGCAGGGTGACAGGCTCGTCTTCGTCAATCAGGTTTTTGCCGA
>CAZVDW010000724.1:0-11646 GCA_964625645.1 uncultured Rhodospirillaceae bacterium | reverse complement strand
GCCAGATGGGCAACTCCGTGGTCGGCCATATGAACATCGGCGCCGGGCGCGTCGTCACCCAGGACCTGCCGCGCATCGCTGCCGCCGTCGAGTCCGGCGCGCTGGCAAGCGCGCCCGCCCTGACAGGGCTCATGGACGCGCTTCGCCAAAGCGGCGGCGCCTGCCATCTGCTCGGGCTGCTGTCGCCCGGCGGCGTGCATTGCCACCAGGATCACATGGTGGCGCTGGCCGAGATCCTAGCCGCCGCCGGCGTCGCGGTGCGCGTACATGCCATGCTCGACGGCCGCGATACGCCGCCGCGCGGCGCCGAGGGCTTTGTCGCCGCTTTCGAGGCCGCGATCGCGGCTCTGCCCGATGTGTCGATTGCGAGTCTTTGCGGGCGCTATTACGCCATGGACCGCGACAAGCGCTGGCAACGCAGCGAGTCCGCCTACAACGCCTATGTGCTTGGCGAGGGACGGCGGGCGGCAAGCGCCGCCGCCGCCATCGCCGCCAGCTATGCCGACGGCGTGACGGATGAATTCATGCTCCCGACACTGATCGCGGATGCGGCGCCCATGGCCGACGGCGACGGCGTGCTGATGGCGAACTTCCGGGCCGACCGCGCGCGACAGCTTCTGACGGCCTTGCTCGCCCCGGACTTCGATGCCTTCGTGCGCCGTCGCCGGGTAGCCTTTGCTTCGGCGCTTGGCATGACCCGCTACGCGGCCGCGCTGGACCCGCTGCTCGGCGCCATTTTCGAGCCCCTCGACCTTAACGGCACTTTGGGCGAGACCGTCGCCGCCGCCGGCCGGCGGCAATTGCGCGTCGCCGAGACCGAGAAATACGCCCATGTGACGTTTTTCCTCAACGGCGGCCGCGAGGCGGAGTTTGACGGCGAAGAGCGTGTGCTGATCCCTTCGCCGCAAGTTCCGACCTATGATCTCAAGCCGGAGATGTCGGCGGCCGGGGTGACCGAGATCGTGGTGGCGGCACTGAACGAGGGGGACGCCGATCTGGTGGTGGTCAATTACGCCAATCCCGACATGGTCGGCCACACCGGCGACCTGGCCGCCGCCAGGCGCGCCGTGGAAACGGTGGATGGCTGCCTCGCGCGCGTCGAGGAGGCCGTGCAGCGGGCCGCTGGCGCGTTGTTGGTCACGGCGGACCACGGCAATGTTGAACAGATGCGCGATCCTGAGACCGGCGAGCCCCATACCGCGCACACCGTCAACAAGGTGCCCCTGGTGCTTGCCTGCGGCGAGGCGTCAGCAGGACTGAGCGACGGTAGCCTGGCGGATATAGCGCCGACCGTGCTGGCCATGATGGATCTGGCGATTCCGGACGAGATGACAGGGCGCTCCCTGCTCGCCGCCGCCGCGCCCGAGCCCCGACGCAGTGCCGCGGGGTGACCGCCGACGCCGGGGAAAGCTCGCCGCGACGCTCGTCGCGACACTCATCCTTGCGCCGATTAGCGGCTTTGGCCAAGACGTTGGCGGGGATCCGCGCCGCACCCTTGACGCGGTCGAGCGGGCGCTGCAGGAAGGCGAGGCTCGCGAGGCCGCTCTCAACCGGGAATCGAGCGCGGTTGCCGGTGAGATTGCGGCGATTCGCGCGCAACTGATCGCCGCCGCGGCAGCGGTTCAGGAACAAGAGTCCCGCCTGCATGACAGCGAAGTGACGCTGGCCGATGTGGAAGTCCGCCGAGCCGCGGCGGAGGAGTCCTATGAGCGTCATCGGGCCGGTCTCGAATCGGCTCTCGCCGCGCTGACCCTGGTCGCCCGCAGCCCGCCCAGCGCTCTGCTCGGCCGGCCCGCCGACTGGGCCGATACCGTGCGCGGCGTCGTGCTGCTCGACACCCTGGTGCCCGAGCTGCAGCGCCGCTCCGCCGCCTTGGCGGGCGAGCTGATGGCCCTGGAAGACTTGCGCATCGCGCAAACCCGCGCCAAAGCCGACATGGCCGATGCCAACGCCCGCCATGCCGGCGAGCAGGCCGGCCTGCGCCGCCTGCTTGAGCGCAAATCCAGCTTGCAGGCGGCAATGCGGGCGGAACGCCGTGACCTGGCGGCTGAAATGGCGGTGTTGGCGGCCGAGGCGGAAGACCTCAAGTCCCTGCTCGTGCGCATTGCGGCTGAGCAGGCCCGCAGCGAGGCACGGCTTGCCGAACAGGCCGCTAGGCTGGAAACCCTGGACGAGCCGTCCGTCGTGACGCTTGTCGAGCCCGACGCGGGCCCGGCCCTGGCACCGCAATTGATCCTGCCACGCCCACCGGGCGAGCCGCCGCAAACACAGCTCGCGGCCCTGCCCGCGGCAGCGGGGTCGAGCCTGCCCTATCCGGCCCATGGCGAGGTGGTTGAGCAGTTCGGCGAGCCTTTGGTGGGCGGCGGCGCCAGCCTCGGGATTCGCATAGAGGTCCGCGCTGGCGCCCAGGTTATCGCGCCGCGTGAGGGCTCGGTGGTCTTCGCCGGACCGTTTCGCAGCTACGGCCAGCTCTTGATCGTGCAGCATGCGGGCGGATATCATACGCTGTTGGCTGGATTCTCCCGTATCGATGCCGTGGTCGGACAATGGGTCGGAGCGGGGGAGCCTGTCGGCAGCGTTGCCATGGCCGCCGACGGCCCTACCCTTCTCTATGTCGAGATTCGTCGCGACAGCGAGCCTATAGATCCGGTCCCATGGCTCGCGTCGGGTGAACGAAAGGTCAGTGGATGATCCGCAAGTCGCTAATCGCCAGCATCGGCGTGACTGCATTCCTGGTATTCGGAGGCGCCGCCTCGGCGGCCAATTCCGATACCTACCGTCAGCTCAATCTGTTCGGCGACGTCTTCGAGCGGGTGCGCTCGGAATATGTCGAGGAAGTCACCGACGAGGAGCTGATTCGCGCCGCCGTCGAGGGCATGTTGCAGGCCCTCGACCCCCATTCCAGCTACATGCCACCGCGCGACTTCAAGGACATGCAGGTGCAGACCCGCGGCGAGTTCGGCGGGCTCGGCATCGAGGTCACCATGGAGAACGGGTTGGTCAAGGTGGTCTCGCCGATCGACGGCACGCCGGCCTCGCGGGCCGGGATCGCCTCGGGCGACCTGATCAGCCATATCGACGGCGAGCAGGTGCTCGGCCTGACCTTGAGCGAGGCCGTCGAGCGCATGCGCGGGCCGATCAATTCGGAAATCACCATTACCGTGCTGCGCGAAAGCGAGCCGGCACCGTTCGACGTGCACCTGGTCCGCGACGTCGTCAAGATCCGCTCGGTGCGCTGGCGCCGCGAGGGCGATGTCGGCTATGTCCGCATCACCTCGTTCACCGAACAGACCCAGGACGGGCTCAAGGAGGGAATCGCCAAGCTGCGCCGCGAGATCGGCGACCGCATGAAAGGCCTGGTGCTCGACTTGCGCAACAATCCCGGCGGCCTGCTCGACCAGGCGATCTCGGTCAGCGACAGCTTTCTCGACCAGGGCGAGATCGTCTCCACGCGCGGGCGCCGCAGCGACAGCGCCCAGCGCTACAACGCGGAGCTCGGCGACCTGACCGGCGGCCTGCCCATGGTGGTGCTGATCAATGGCGGCTCGGCCTCCGCCTCGGAGATCGTCGCCGGCGCGCTGCAGGACCATCGCCGCGCGGTGGTCCTCGGCACCCGCTCTTTCGGCAAGGGCTCGGTGCAAACGATCATTCCGCTGCCCGGCAATGGTGCCATGCGACTGACCACGGCGCGCTATTACACGCCGTCCGGCCGATCGATCCAGGCCACGGGGATCGAGCCCGACATCGTCGTGGAGCGGACCTTGCTCGAGGCGGTCGATGGCAGCGACCAGCGGCGCGAATCCGACCTCCGCGGTGCCCTCGATGCGCCCGCCCAGCCGGAGGCCGAGCCCGGCGACGACGGCGCTTCCGAAGATGAAGGCGTCGATGCCGCTCCCGATGCCGAAGCGCCACAGACCGAAGCCCGCGTCGGCAGCGACGGAGAGCTGATCGACTTCCAGCTGCAACGCGCGCTCGACCTGTTGGAGGGCGTGGCGCTGTTCGACAAGAAGGCGTGACATGATCGCCGTCGCAGGGCGCCGCTTGCGTATTTTGCCGCTGATGGTGGCCTTGCTTGTTGCTGCTGGCGCGGCACTTGTCGGTTGGCTGGCAAGCCAACCGCCGCTGCCGGATGCCATGCCCTACGAAGTCGCCCTGCCCGAGGCGCCAGCCGCGGCTGAACCGACCGCGGCTGAACCGACCGCGGCTGAGCCAGCCGGGGTTGAGACACCGGAGACCATCGCCGAGCCTGTAACGGCGGCGCCCGTGCCTGGATCTGATGACTCCGTCGCCGTGCCGATAGGCCCGATAGGCACGCTCCCACTGACCGCGCCCGCGACCGCGCCGCGAGGCCAGGCCGGCTCGCGCGCCACCACCATGCAGCCGACCCCGCATCCGGCCCTTATCGAGCAGGGCCGCAACGGCCTGCTGCCGGTGGTCGCAGCCGATGGGCGCCAGTCCTGGCAGGTCTATGCCCGCCCCTATGACGACAGCGACGAGCGCCCGCAAATAGCGCTCATCATGATAGGATTGGGCGTCAGCAACGCCGGCACCAACAAGGCCGTGCGTTTGCCCGGCGAGGTGACCCTCGCGTTTTCGCCTTATGGCCAGGGCAGTGAAAACTACGTACGCGAGGCGCGCGCCGGCGGACACGAAGTGCTGTTGGAAGTGCCCATGGAGCCGATGGCATTCCCCACCGACGATCCCGGCCCGCGGGCGCTGATGACCTCGCTCGGCCCGCGCCAGAATCTTGAACGGCTGACCTGGCTGCTGGCACGGTTCGCCGGCTATGTCGGCATCATCGAGAGTTTCGGCGGACGCTTCACCGATTCCGAAGTCCACCTGGAACCGATGATGTTCGAGATCGGTCGCCGCGGCTTGCTTGATGTGGATCGCGCCAACACGGTCGGCGATGTGCCCGCAGCGATCGCGGAGAAGCTCGGCATGCTCCACATCGCAACCAATATCGATCTCGATATCAGCCCCTCCAGAGAGCAGATCCGCAAGCGCATGACCGCCGCCGATCTGATGGCCATGCGCACCGGCACCGCGGTGGTGGTGGCGCGCGCGTACCCGGTGACCCTGGAGCTGCTGGAGGGCTGGCTCGATGGCATGGAGAGCGAAGGCATCGCCTTGGCGCCGCTGACCGCGGTGCTCGCGCGCCGGGCGCAGGCCGCCAGCGAATGAAGCCGGACGATCGCCCCTATCGGCCCTGCGTCGGCGTCATGCTGCTTGACGCCCAGGGCCGCGCCTTTGCCGGTTGGCGCAAGGGCATGCGCCGGGCCGCCTGGCAGATGCCCCAAGGCGGCATCGACAAGGGCGAGGCGCCGCGCGCCGCGGCCCTGCGGGAGCTTGCCGAGGAGACCGGCGTCGCCGCGGTGGACATTCTCGGCGAGAGCCGCGGCTGGCATCATTACGACCTGCCGCGGCCGCTCTCGGGCAAGGCCTGGCGCGGGCGCTATCGCGGCCAGAAGCAGAAGTGGTTCGCGATGCGCTTTCTGGGCCAGGATTCGGACGTCGACCTGCACGCCCACCAGCCGGAATTCGAGGATTGGCGCTGGATCGAGCCCGAGCGCCTGCCCGAGCTGGTGATCCCCTTCAAGCGCGCCGTCTACGAAGCCGTGCTCGAGGAATTCCGCCCCCTCATCGAGGGCTTGCGGGCCTAATCGCCGTCGGTCTGCGAAGTGCTGTCGTCCGGCACCGCGCCCGATGCATGGCTAAGGACCGAGACTGCCCGCATCAGCTCCGCATTGGCCGTGTCGCGCCGCGCCAATTGATGGCCGATAATCGGGTCAAGGATCGCATCGAATGTTTCGCTCAAATCCGTCACCAGGCGCGCCCGCCCGGCGCGTCGCGCATCGGCCGTCGCCAAAACGAGCTTCTGATCGGCCACCGCCCCTTCTTGCGTCGTCTTTTCGCCGTCCTTCGTGTTCACCACCGCGGCCGCCTTGGCCACTTTGTCGCAGGCGGCGAAAAACGCGGGGTGGTTTGTGCTATCCGCCTGCGCGCAATCGGCGTCTGCCGGCGCCGGCACGCCGGAGCCGACCAGGACCGCCAATTCCGCCTGCGCTATTTCGAGCGCCTGTCTCGCATCCGCAAGCGCTGCCTCGATCGTTGCCAGCGTGTCGCTCTCGTTATCGACGCCGGCCTGGGCTTGGCTGACCTCCTGGTCGAGGCGGCCCGGCAGATCGGCCCTGATGAGCGCGGTGATTCTTTCCTGCCGGTAGGCGCCAAGCGCCGCCAGGCCTTGGAGTATGCTCGCCGAGGCGGCCACGGCCGTCGGCCCGTTAGTCGGCGCGGCGACAGCGGTAAGCGTGTCGCGAATGGCATCGAAGCCCTCGGGCACGACCGTGTTCGGCGGCACGCAGATGGCGCCAGCCGGGCCGACCGCCGCCGCGGCGGAAGAGGGCGATAACAGAGTTATGAGGATTGGACAGATCTCGTCCCTGTCGGCCGCCACGAGATTCGGCGTCCGCTCGACCGCCCCGGACCAGGCGCCGCGAAGCCTGTCGTGCAGGGTGTCGTCCGCGAGCACACCATTCAAAGCCGCAAGGTCGCCAGCCGTGCCCTCCCAGAAATTCGTCTCGAAGCCGCCGAGCGAGTCTGTGAGCGTCCCGGACACGCCGACACCGCCGGTTTGATTGGCGATTCTTGCCTGCTCTTCCGACTCCTGCAGCCGGCCGATTAGGCGTTCGCGCTCTTCGGGTTCCGTCGCCAGCTGGATCTGGCTGCGCAGCTCCAGCTGGTTCAGCAGGTTGGCGTTCAGCGAGGCGCCAAGCGCGAACATCGCATTGGCCCGCACGCCATCGAAAATAACGCTCGGATCCGCCTCGAGCCCCTTGGCGTACCAGTTGCCGATATCGTCCTTGACCAGCACATAGTTGGTATTGCCGGCACCGGCCAGGCGCACGCTGTTGATGTTCTGCCAGAACTGCTTGTCGATGTCTTTCAATGTTTCGAGTCTGTCCTGCTCGATAGCATACTTCTCATCACCACTGAATCGGTTGATCAAGACATCCCACAATGGTTCTTGTTCCCGGGTATAATTGCGCCAAAAATGCTCATCAAGCATGTTCCGCCAACCAAGCTCGGCGCTCTGTTGCAGCCCCGACGCGGCGAAGCTGGTCCGCAAATAGGCGCCGGGAGGACGAATATAGACCATTCCCGAGCGATGCTCGTAGGCAGTTCTCAGGGCCAGCTTGATGCCCGCAAAACTCTTGCAATGCGCCATGTCGGCCTCGCTGGCCGTCCCGTTCACACAGGCCTCTTCGATCCCCGGATGCTGAGCTGCAAGTACGATATCCTGGTAGCGTAGCTCGGCGATCAAAGCATCAAGGACATCAACCGTCGTGCGGGCGGAGGCGAAGGTAGTGTTCCAGTCGCCATCCGTTGCCAAACACTCAGCGTTACTCTCCTCAGCGGGTTGGGCCGGGCCGGTTTGTTCAATCGCAAGAGCTGCGGTCTGCGGCGTGGCGACCGCGCCTTCTTCTGGAACGGGTCCATTCTCAAGTCGTTCCATGCACGCCAGTTGAGCGAGAGCCTTTCTCGCCGCCAATATTTCGCTGCCCCGGGCCGATGGCGAGGCGATTTCTCCTATGTAGTTTTCCCGTCGGCGCAACTCGTCCACCTGAACAAGAATCGAATTTCCAATCGCCTGCAAAATCAAGACATATCGGTCCAATTGCGATCGGCCCTCGGGTGACAGGCCGCTACCCGAACCATCTGAACTGTCGGGCCGCTGCAACAAGATTTCATTGTTGGCAATCGTTAGAAGCTTTGAAGCAAACTGCGCCAGTTCATTGGCCAAGGTCGATCTCTTGTCCAGAACAATCTTTTTTAGATTTTTACATTCTTCAGTATCCGGTTTCGCGCTGGTTTCGTCAGGATACAATTGCATGAGGCCGCGCAATCTAGCCGCACATCTTTCGTCCAGAAGATCACGGGCTTCGATATATTCGTATACTACTCTGAATATGCCCCAAAAATTTCTGCCTTTGCCAGCAATACCTGTGCCCTCTATTCTTTCCCTCAAGTCCTCTGCCCCGGCGGAAGGCTGAACGGCGGAAGTGATATCAAAATTCGCCTGAGTGTCTGCGGCTTCGGAGTCCTGACCTCGTTCCCACTCTTCGCTGAATTCGACATCAAAACCGGCCCAAACGACGCCATGAGTTCCTAGACCATCAACAATTGTGCGCCGTGCGCCCGTGTCGTTTCCGAACCAATTCAGAATAGCAGCGCTTCTACCCGCGGGCGGGGCCGTCGCCCGGTATCTCAACGCTTGATCAATCGCCGTCAAAGCTTCTTGTGTTTCTTGTGGATATGCCAGAAAAACGGAATATAGAGCCCTAGAGGCAAACCTTAGATCGTCATAACCCCAGAACTCAGCTTGTTCCCAACTGGAAGTCCCATCTCCAAAGGTCCAATAATATCCCACAAGGCGTTCACGTAATTTATCGATATATCGACCGCCATCCCACTCGTTATCATCATACAATATTATTGCCACAGCAACAGGATTGGTTAGCTTCACGACAGCGGATATGCCGCGCTCCAGAGCAGGATCATTGATCTTACCATATATGTCCAAGTATTCGTCGAGCCCGGCTATTAAGCTTTCCCAGCTCCTTCGTGCAACCGATCTCAAATGCTCTCTTCTCCGTGAAAGATCGCCATTTTCCTGTGGTGAAAGAATGACATCTTCATATTGATTCCAGTCACTTACCATTCTTTCAGCTATATATTCAGTCGTCGGGGAGAGGTTTTCGTAAAGACCAAGAATGTCATTGACTCGACTTGCTTGATAATTCGAGTAACCCGTCGCTAATTCGAAGCCATCTTCGCCGTCATCATGTGTAGGGACGGTAGATTCTTCCGGCGAGTCGGTTTCTTCGTTCTCTGATGAAACAACTGCAGGCTCTTGCGGCGTCTCGGCTATATCACCCTCACCGGAGTCGGCTTCATCATCGCTAGTCGGATTCGCGTTCACGTCGGTCGCAATCTCAATAACATACCAGCTACAAAGAGCTGGGACGGTTTTGTCCGGATTATTCCCGCCATCTCGTTCTGTTGTGCAAATATAATCTTGGGAAGCCTCGCTTCCACAAAAGAAATCTGTGTCGTGGTATTCCTTGTGGTAGCATTTCTCTTCAAAGGCGCTACGTCTCTTCTCTACTATGCACTGCTCGAAATTCTTATCCTCAGCGCAAGCTTGACTCCATTCCACGGTGTCGCGTAACTGAACGAGAAGGGGATGTGCGCCGACCGCCAAGGCCGCAAATTGTTCGACCTGGACATCCATGTGATTGGCAAGCGGACCCTGATATACGTCGACATCGATTCGGAGGACCGAACAAGCGCCCAATCCGAATGCCGCCAAGGCCGTGGCCAGCCGCCGCAACAGTTGCGGAAGCGCGGTCATTTGCCGTCCCTCGCGCGGAGGAGTTGAATCTCCGTGATCTCCGCCCGATCCTCGGCCAGCAAGGTCCGCAATCGTAACAATGTGTTCTTGAAGTCTATTGCGCCGGCATCATCGCTCGGCGTTTGCGTGACAGCGGCCACCACCTGGAGCGCTTCCTTGGCTTGCTGGAAGAAGGCGTCGGGGTTGGCACCCATGGCCACCACCAGGCGCTGGTCGGCGGGCGCCTCGCGGAAGCCCTCCGGGCCGAAGACCACCAGGCGCCGGCTGGTCTGGAAGGCGGCCGGCGCGTCCTCACCGTTCTCGCTGTCGCGCTCGACCTTGAGCAGACCGGTTTCCTTATCCATGGCGATGCGCGTGCCGATCGAATCGACGGCGATGGATGGCAACCAACCCGAGGCAAACTGAACCGCGTTCAGGAAACTCGCCTGGCCGTGCAAGCGCACGCGGTACACCGTCGGCTCGACCTGACTTTGCGGGTCGAACACGCCGAGATAGTATGTTTGTTCGATTTCGTGGCTCGGCGTTCGCGCGCCTCCGGCCGTCGCGCCGGCGAGCCCCAGGGCGACCGTTCCCTCCAGCGTTTCACAGCCGCCCAGGCTTGCGCTCCACAGCAGCGCCGAGGCGGCAAGCCAGGCGACGGGGCGGTGGCGACTGCCGCCGCTGAGAGTGCCGATAGCGGTACCTGACACGAAGCTCATTCCCCCTCCTCCGCTCACGAAAGGAAGGCCGCTCCCTCTCATGACGCTTGAAAGATCGTTCCCGACACGCCGCCGTTATGAATTTTCGTGTAATCCCACCCGTATTTGTTGATAGCAGCTTCATCGCTCGTGTGCAACCGGACCGTCGGGACCGGAAAACTCGCTTGTGCCTGATGGCGCGGGGGCACCGCGCGGCCTGCGCCGCGGCGTCACCCATGGCTCGCGCCGGGTGCTCCGACACGCCCGCGGCGATCACGGCGGCAAAGCGGATCGGGATATGCCTCGGACGCCGCCGAGCTGGTCTCGATGCAAGGCCCGCCAGGGCCGTTCCGCCCCTAACGACGGTTCGCGGGCCTAATCAGCCGAAGTACGCGATGGCCTCGACCAGCGCCTGGGCGCGGGCGAGCTCGGCTTCCGCCTCGGCGCGGGCCTCGTCGTCGCCGGCATCTTCGAGCGCCTGCTCGGCGCGCGCCACGCGGGCCTCGGCGCCGGTGCTGTCGATGTCGGAGAGCGGCAATGCCTCTTCCGCCAGCACGGTGCAGCGCTCGGCCGTCACCTCGGCGAAGCCGCGCGACAGGAACAGACGCTCGCCGACCTTGCCACCGTCATGGATCTCCAAGACCCAGTCGCGCAGGCCCGACATCACCGGCGCGTGCCCGGGAAGGACGCTGAAGTCACCTTCCTCGCCCGGCACCACCACCATGTCGACATCGCGCGAGATCAGCAGCTTCTCGGGCGATACGAGCTCGAAGGCAACCTTGTTTTGCGCTTCCGCCATGCCTCTTGCCTCAGGCGGCCTCTGCCGCCATCTCCTTGGCCTTGCCGCGCGCCTCGTCGAGATCGCCGACCATGTAGAACGAGGCCTCGGGCATGTCGTCGCATTCGCCCTCGCAAATCGCCTTGAAGCCCGCGATGGTGTCTTCGAGGCTGACCAGCTTGCCGGCGGTGCCGGTGAAGACCTCGGCCACGAAGAAGGGCTGCGACAGGAAACGCTGGATCTTACGCGCCCTGGCAACGGTGAGCTTGTCCTCTTCCGACAGCTCGTCCATGCCGAGAATGGCGATGATATCCTGCAGGGACTTGTAGGTCTGCAGGATCTCCTGCACCCGGCGCGCCACCGCGTAGTGCTCCTCGCCGACGATGCGCGGATCGAGCATGCGCGAGGTCGAATCGAGCGGATCCACCGCCGGGTAGATGCCGAGCTCGGCGATCTGGCGGCTCAACACCGTGGTCGCGTCCAAATGGCTGAACGACGTTGCCGGGGCCGGATCGGTAAGATCATCGGCCGGCACGTAAATCGCCTGCACGGAGGTGATCGAGCCCTTGTTGGTGGTGGTGATGCGCTCCTGCAAATTGCCCATGTCGGTGGCCAGGGTCGGCTGATAGCCCACGGCGCTCGGAATACGGCCGAGCAGCGCCGAGACCTCGGAGCCGGCTTGCGTGAAGCGGAAGATGTTGTCGACGAAGAAGAGCACGTCCTGGCCTTCCTGGTCGCGGAAATACTCGGCCACCGTCAGCCCGCTCAAGGCAACG
>CAZVDW010000723.1:0-3104 GCA_964625645.1 uncultured Rhodospirillaceae bacterium | reverse complement strand
AACGCCGTCATGACCGCCGTCGGCTACAACTTCCGCCTCATCCTCAGATGGCTGGCAAAGCTTTTGCGCCAAATCATCGCCGCAATCACAGCCGCGATAATCCCGCTAACCCTGGCGAAAGAAGCTTCTTAACAGACGACTATTTGAATATGCTAAAATGAAAGACCTGACCCCACTGACCCTGGCGCAGATCAGCCGCGACGGGGTCTAGGCTTCGCCATCAGTCTCGTCGCCGTCCTCCTCCGACGGCGGCGCCTCCGCCACGTCCGTCTCCGCCTCTTCGGCGATCTTGTCGACCGCCTTGACGAAGCCCTTGCCGACTTCGTAGGCCGTGCGCACGACTTGGCCCACGCCTAAGGTGCGGAAATCGTCGTCGTAGTCGTTGAGGCCGTCGAGATTGGCGAAGACCGGGTCGCTCTGCCACAGCTTGCGCAGCGCCGCGCGGCGCAGCATGGCGGGCACGCGGCGGTCGAGGAAGGCGGTGAAATCGGACTCGGGCGTCAGCTCCTCGACAGGCGGCAAGGCGGCGATGAACTCCTCATCGGACGGCTCTGCGGCGTCCTGCGCCTCTTCCTCGATATCTTCGGGCTCGTCAGCCATGGCGCGCGCCTTTGCGCTTGCGCTTGATGAAGGGCTGGTCGACATGGTGGCGGTCGATGAAGTGGCCGACCATGGCGGCGACCTCGGGCGGCATGGTCACGGCCTCGACGCGCTCTTCGCTATCGACCTCGTAATCCTCGGCCTCGTATGGGCAGGCGGTGACGACGAAGGGCAGCGGTGGCGCCTCTTCGTCGTCCGCGGGGCGCAGGCCGATGAAGACTTTCGGCGGCGACTGCGACAGGTTCACGCGATAGCCCTCGGTTTCCTTGCGATGCAGGTCGAGGGGCAGGGTGGCGGCGTGGAACAGCACGACATCGCCGTCGCGGCGCATCTCGCGCGGGCGCGCCAGCGCCGCCGCGCCGGGAATCACCGTCACCGCCCGCCACGACCAGGCGGCCCAGGGGTGGTCGATCGGCCGGCGCTCGAGCACCACGCCCAGCGCCATGGTCTGCTGTGGGGCGGACATGGCGTGAGCTTAGCCCATGCGGGCCAGAATGTCCCCGGCGCGGGCCAGGTCGTCGGGCGCGTTGATGTTGAAGAAAGGATCGTGGCCGTCGGCCTCGAAGGCGACCTCGGCCAGGCGGTAGCGCGCGGTCCAGACATCGACCTTGCGGACACCCTCGTCGAGCATCGCCCGGCGCAGCTCCTCGGCCAAGGCCACCGGCCACAGCGCGAAGACCGGCTGCGCGCGTGCGCCCGAGGCCGCGCAGGCGATATCGGCGCCGTCGGCGATGGCGGCGGCGAGCCGCGCCACCAGATCGCTGGGCAAGAACGGCGCATCGGTGGCGAAGCTCGCGACATGGCTGGCCCGCGCCGCCGCCCAATCCATGCCCGCCAGCACGCCGGCCAGCGGCCCCGCGTGATCGGCGATGGAATCGGCGATGACAGGCAGCCCGAAGGCCGCGAAGCGCGCCGCCTCGCCATTGGCATTGATCGCCAAGGCCGCCACCTGCGGCCGCGCCCGCGCGATGGCGTGGGCGAGCAGGGGCTGGCCCGCAAGTTTGCGCAAACACTTGTCGCCGCCCCCCATGCGCCGCGCCTTGCCGCCGGCCAGCAGCACGCCGGCGATGTTGGAGAGGGATGTGGGAAGGGTCACGGCGCGATCTCATTCGAACGGGAAACGGCTGCCGCATTCTAGCGAATTCCGCCGTTGCCGTGGAACCGTCTAAAGCTTGCCTTGCCGCCGGACGCCGCGGCCACCAAGCGCTGCGCGCTGACCAAGTCTCCCGCTCTCTCGCTCCCGCATCATGAGGGGATGCGGGAGGGAGCGGAGAGAGGCTTGGGTACCGCGCAGCGGAATGTTGCGGTGGAAATGGCGCGGTTGCGGAGGCCTACCCGAGGGAATTCGATACTGTGTCTCTCCAACCCAGATTGGCCAGCGACAGGACGGCAATAGAGGCGCTGGACAGTGTGGCCGAGGCCAGATCAATTTGGGGCGGCTACATCGTGATCCCCCGTACTGCCCTTCTGTTGGTATCAGTGACCTACGATTGCAAGCACGGTAATCGCAACTGCCACGCTCACGATGATCACTTGGCTACGCTCCGGCAGTAGGACGCTTTTCCACCAGTTCGGGTGCTCGGGATCGCTCGGGAGTATCACACGATACGCCCGCACCGGCTTCGTCAGGTTCTTCCCTTGATGTTCGCCGAGGAATGCGAACGCGACGTCGATGTCTCTGTGCTGGCTGCCTTGGACGGCGTCGGAAACCACGACCCCGCCGGGTTCGCAAAGCGCTGCCAGGCGCGCGGCGACGTCGACCCCGTTGCCATAGACTGTGCCATCCGCCTTTTCGTGAATATCGCCGAGGTGAATGCCGATACGGAATGACATGCGGCGGGGTGCGGGCATTTCCGCGTAGTGAATCAATAGGTCTCCCTGGATGGCAACGCAGGCACGCACGGCTCTGTCGGTGGTCTCGAAGACTGCGAGAACTCTGTCGCCCGCGGTATCGACCGCGCGTCCGTGGTTCGCTTCTATGTGCTCGCTGAAGACTGCTCGGGCCCGATCCAGCGAGGCGATGGCCGCCTTTTCGTCATCCGCCGTGAGCCGCGAGTAGCCGACCACATCCGCTGCCAGGATTGCCGCCACACGCTCGGTGATGCCTCGCCTGGGTTCTCCATCTTCCTCCGCCCGTGGGCCTCCTATTACCCTCGCGCCGCCTTGCGTCCCGCTCGCGCCGGCTCTTCGGCCACGCCGTCCGGGTCGGCGTCGAATATCAGGCGATGTTCGCCGGCCAGGGCCACGAAGCGTTTTCCCCGGGCGCGGCCGATCAGCGTCAGGCCGGCTTGCTTCGCAAGCTCTACGCCCCAGGCGGTGAATCCGGAACGCGAGATGAGGATGGGGATGCCCATTTGCACGGTCTTGATGACCATCTCGCTGGTCAGCCGCCCGGTGGTGTAGAAGATCTTGTCGTCAGGCCTGACGCGCTCCTGGAACATGTAACCGGCGATCTTGTCGACGGCATTGTGGCGGCCGACATCTTCCATGTAAATCAGTGGCTT
>CAZVDW010000722.1:0-4818 GCA_964625645.1 uncultured Rhodospirillaceae bacterium | reverse complement strand
GAGCGCCGGCGTGACCCTGGTCAAGGGCGACCTGGTCGGCATCGTGCGCGCCCGCCGCCTGAGCCAGGCGACCATGGGCAATATCCGCCAGAACCTGTTTTTCGCCTTCTTCTACAACGCCCTCGGGGTACCCATCGCGGCCGGTGCGCTCTATCCTGTCATCGGGCTGTTGCTGAGCCCGATGATCGCCGCCGCGGCGATGAGCCTGAGTTCGGTCTCGGTCATCGCCAACGCGTTGCGGCTGAGGAGAGCGCGGCTATGAATATCGGCGAGGCGGGACAGCAATCGGGACTCAGCGCCAAGACCATTCGCTACTACGAAGAGGTCGGGCTGATCTCGCCCGAGCGCAAGGCCAATGGCTACCGCGCTTACGATCCGCGCGACGTGCACAAGCTGCGCTTCCTGCAGCGCGCCCGCAATCTCGGCTTTTCCATCGGCGACTGCCGCGCCCTGCTCTCGCTCTATGACGATCAGGCGCGCGCCTCCGCCGACGTCAAGGGCATCGCGGAGGCGCATCTCGCCGAGGTCGGCAACAAGATCGCCGCCCTGCAGAGCCTGCGCGATGTGCTGGCCCATCTGATCCACGCCTGCCACGGCGACGAGCGGCCCGATTGTCCGATCCTCGACGATCTGGCGGGCGAGAGCGGCCCAAGCCATTGACACGCCGGCTGGTCGTTTCGCTGGCTGTCCTGGTGGCCGCCGGTGCCGCATTTTGGTTGCTGCGCGACAACGCCACGCTGTTGCGGCCCGACGACCCGACCATTACCGCGCGCGGCGCCGAGGTCTACGCCGAAGCCTGCGCCAGCTGCCATGGTGACGCACTTGAAGGCCAGCCCGACTGGCGCGAGAAGCTGCCCAACGGCCGCCTGCCCGCGCCGCCCCATGACAAGACCGGGCATACCTGGCACCACCCGGATACGGATCTTTTCGCCGTCACCAAGTTTGGAACGGCCGCCTTCGTTGGCGCTGGCTACGAGAGCGACATGCCCGGCTATGGCAATATGTTGAGCGATGACGATATCGTTGCCGTGCTCTCTTTCATAAAGGCGAGCTGGCCCCAGGAGGTCCGTGAGCGTCACGATGACATCAACCGCCGCGCCAGCCGCTGACGACCCCGACCATGGCGGCGAGCTGGCCTGGGCCAGGCATCGCTTCCCGCAGGCGGGCGATGATTGGCTCGACCTCAGCACCGGCATCAATCCCCACGCCTACCCCTTCTCAGCCCCGGCCGAGACAGCCTGGACGCGTCTGCCCGAGCCGGCGGACATCGATGCGCTGAACAAGGCGGCCGCGGCCTGTTACGGCGCCGCGGGGGCAAAAAATCTCGCGGCGGTGCCAGGTGTCCAGGCGCTCATTCAACTGCTGCCACGCTTGTGCGAGCCGGGACGCGTGGCGGTGGTCGGGCCGACCTATGCCGAGCATGCGCGGGCCTGGGCCGCGGCCGGACATACGGTCGAGATCGTTGGTGGCATACCCACCCTTGGCGATCGTTTCGACACCGTCGTCGTTACCAATCCGAACAACCCCGATGGTGCCCGTCACCCGGCGGACGCGCTTGGCGCGCTTGGCGGGCGCCTGGTGATGGACGAATCCTACGCCGACGTGGCGCCCGAGATCAGTCTTGCCGGGCGTGTCGCCGGGCAAGCGCTGGTGATGCGCTCCTTCGGCAAGTTCTACGGGCTACCCGGCCTGCGCCTCGGTTTTGCCATCGCGGCAGCGGACCTTGCCGAGCGGATTCGCGACGCCTTCGGGCCCTGGCCCGTGAGCGGCCCGGCGGTGGCGGTGGGGCGCCAGGCGCTGGCGGATGCCGCCTGGGCGGACACCATGCGCCGGCGTCTTGCGCGCGAGGCGTCAAACCTCGACGGCATCCTTGCCGCGGCCGGTCTGACCAGCGTCGGCGGCACCACCTTGTTCCGCCTGGTCGAAAGCCACCAAGCCGACACTGTGTTCGAACGCCTGGGCAATCGCGGCATCCTGGTGCGGCGCTTTGCCGACCAACCCGGTCGCCTTCGCTTCGGCCTGCCGGGCAGCGAGGCGGCGGGGGCGCGCCTGGCGGATGCTTTGGCGTGACCAGCCGCTGGTGGTGGCTGCGGCATGCGCCGAGCGCCGTTGGCGCCGGTGTCTGCGTCGGATCGAGCGACGTGGATTGTCTCGATCCGGATCCCGACACCCTGGCAGGGATCGCAGCGCAGATTCCCGATGATGCCATTTGCCTGACCAGCCCGCGTCTGCGTGCTCGGCGCACTTTTGCCGCACTGCCGGGCTTCGCGCATGCGGGTACAAATCCCGCTTTCGCGGAGCAGGATTTCGGCGCCTGGGAAGGGCAGCTCTACGAGCATATTGATACGGATTGGTCGTCCCCCGCCACCTTGCGCCCGCCCGGCGGTGAAAGTTTCACCGACGTCGTAATACGCGTGCACGAGGCCCTCGACCGTATCGAAGCGCCCGAGCTTCTTGTCGTCTCCCATGCCGGGCCCATCCGCGCCGCTGTCGCCAAGGCGCTGGACCTGACGCCCGAGCGCGCCCTGGCGGTCCAGGTGCAACCCCTGTCGCTCACCTGCCTCGTGCGCCACGGCCATGGCTGGTCCGTCGATTTCGTCAATCGCCTCTGACAGGGCGATGGTGCTAAGCTGGGCGAAACGGGATAGCGGTGGAGAAGGCGATGTTGAGCGAAGAGGTGCTGGCACGGCCGGCCAAGGTGCTGAGCCAGGCGCAGCGGCAAGGCTATTTCCGCGACGGCTATGTTTGCGTCGAGAATTTCATTTCCGCGGACTGGCTCGAGCGGCTCTGGCAGGTCACCAACGACTTCATCGAGCAGAGCCGGGCGGTCGCGACCCCGGACGATCTCTTCGATATCGAGCCCGACCACGCCGCCACGCATCCACGCCTGCGCCGCATCAACCACCCGGTCGAGAACCATCCCGTCTATCGCGAGTTCGCGCTCAACGGGCCGATCGTCGATATCGCCGAGGACCTGCTCGGTGCCGATGTCAAGTTCCACCACTCCAAGCTCAATCTGAAATGGGCCGGGGGCGGCGAGGAAGTGAAGTGGCACCAGGATATCCAGTTCTACCCCCATACCAACTATTCGCATCTGGCCATCGGCCTTTACCTGCACGATGTCGACGGCGAGATGGGACCGCTCGGTGTCATCCCCGGCAGCCACCGAGGCGAGCTGTTCGACCTCTATGACGAAAACGAGCAGTGGACCGGCGCCATCCGCGACGCGGATATGTCGCGCGTGGCGCTCGACAAGGCGGTCTGGCTGACCGGCAGGCGCGGCTCGGTGACCATCCACAATTGCCGCCTGGTGCATGGCTCGCGCGAGAACCGCTCTTCGCGCATGCGTCCGCTGCTGCTCAACGCTTTCTCCGCTGCCGACTGTCTGCCGGTGACGAACCTGCTCGACAGCACCACCCTTTCCGGCACCATCGTGCGCGGCCATGCCGCCAAGTGGATGCGCTTCGATCCCGAGCCCTGCCTCATCCCGCCGGACTGGTCGGCAGGCTACACCTCGATCTTCGCCCTGCAGCAGGAAGAAGACGGCGCTAATACGCTCCTGTCAGCGTAACCAGCGTCAGCAACACGGCGATCTCGGCAACCACCTGGGTGGTGCCGATGACATCCCCCGTGGCACCGCCGAGATTGCGCTGTGCGAGCCAGGAGACCGATAGCGCGGCAAGCGCCGCGGCCGCCACCGCGAGCAAGCCGCCAGGACCGGAAATGGCGAACGCCAGTGCCATGGCTATCAACGAGCCTTCGACCAGGCGGGCCGCGCCAGGCCTGCCGGCGGCGGCAGCCAGGCCATCGTCGCGAGCGGGCGGCAGCCAGGCCATCGGCCAGGCCATGACCGCGCGCGACAGGGCGGCGGCAACCACTAAGGCGGCCAGCGCGCTGCCGGCCAAACTGGCGATGGCGGCGACCCGCAAGCCCGTGGCGAGGATCAACGCCAGCACGCCATAGGCGCCGATGCGGCTGTCGCGCATGATCTCGAGGCGTCTCTCGCGGTCATAAGCGCCGAGGCCGTCGACCACGTCGGCCAGGCCGTCTTCGTGCAAGGCCCCGCTCAGCACCACCTGGCAAGTGACTGCTAGAATGGCGGCGAGCCAGACCCCGAGCCCGATGGCCTGGGCGGCGAGGCAGACCCCGCCCGCGGCAAGGCCGATGCCGGCGCCGACAAGCGGGTAGGCGCGGCAGGCGCCGGCCACCGCCGCCATGCCGCGGCCTTGCGGCACCGATACCGGCAGGCGGGTGAGGAACGCCGCGGCAATGCGCAGGTCGTCTAGTCGTGATAGTACCTGCCGGGTGTACATGAACGAATGGAGCCCCACCTTGGATTTCGCCACCATACGCCAAATGCTCAGCGATTTGGCGCCCGCCGACGATGCCGCCGCGGCAGCAGCGCGCGCCCGCGACGCCCAGCTCACCAAGCCCGCCGGCTCGCTCGGCAGGCTGGAGGATATCGCCGCCTGGATGGCGGCCTGGCAGGGCCGCCAGCCGCCACGTGCCGAGGCCTTGCGCACGCTCGTCTTCGCCGGCAATCACGGCGTCGCCGCGCGCGGCGTATCCGCCTTTCCGGCCGAGGTGACCGTGCAGATGGTGGCGAATTTCGAGGCCGGCGGCGCCGCCATCAACCAGCTCTGCCGCAGCCTGGGCGCCGAGCTCAGCGTCGATGCCTTCGATCTCGACACCCCGACCGCCGATTTCACCGCTGACGCGGCCATGAGCGAGACCGCCTGCAGCGCGGCATTCGCCACCGGCATGGCGCGCGCCGAGGCGGCGGCTGACCTGCTCTGCCTCGGCGAGATGGGCATTGCC
>CAZVDW010000721.1:0-3812 GCA_964625645.1 uncultured Rhodospirillaceae bacterium | reverse complement strand
CGAGCATGGTGCCGATCTCCGAGACGTCCCAGCTGTCGTTGGTGAGGATCGTCTCGGCCTCAGCCACCATGGCCGTCATGCGCCGGATATGCGAGCCCCGCTGCGGCAGGTTGTCGATCTGGCGCTTGGCGACATCGGAGGCGATACGCGAGAGACCGGTGAAGAAGAGCAGAAACGAGCCCAGCAGTTCCTGCCGCCGCGCAGCCGACATGATGAGCGGCTGTACGTCGAAGGTGTCATCCGCATGGAAGGCGATGCGGTTCATGCCACCATAGGCCGCCCAGACCTGATCCTGGGAGCCGACGGTCTCGCCGATCACGTTCTGCTCGATATGGATCGCCCGCTCCGCCAGGTGGTGCTTGGTCACCATGCGGTTGTCCAGCGCATAAAGCGCGTTGAGCAGGCCCACCGTGAACGATGAGCTCGAGCCCAGCCCGGATCGTGCGGGAAGGTCGCCGTCATGGTGGATCTCGGCGCCGAAATCCACCTTCATCTCCTGCAGCACGTGGCGCACCGAGGGGTGCTGTATCTCGGCGATATCGGCGACGTTCTCGATCCGCGAATAGACGATGCGGTGCTTGTGGGGAAAGAACGGCGGCAGCTGGCGCAGGCTGATGTAGCAATATTTGTTGATGGCAAAGCCGAGCACGGCGCCGCCATGCTCGCGGTACCAGCGCGGATAGTCCGAGCCGCCGCCGAACAGCGAGACACGGAAGGGTGTGCGGCTGATGATCACGGCGGGCTCCTCATTGCGGCTTCAGTGTCGCGGCGACCGCCAGGCTCTCGGGCGTGCCGATATCGAGGAACCTGCCGTCGGTGAGATAGGCGACGAGCGAGCCGGGTGGGAAAGCCGGCAAGACATCGCGCTCGAGCGAGGCACCTTGCGACGCCGCCAGGCGCGCCAACGCCGTTCGGGACATCAGGTAAGCGCCGCCATTGACGAAGCCGGACGGGCCCGGCGGGTCGCACTTTTCGTCGAATCGCAGAATGCGATAGCCGGCGTCGATCTCGACGCGGCCATAGCGCGAGGTATCGTCGACCCGGACACAGGCCACGGCGATCTCGGCGCCGGCGCAACGATAGGCCGCAACGAAGCCGGCATAGTCGAGGTCGAGCCAGGTGTCGCCGTTCATCACCAGCACCGGGTCGCTGGCCAGGCGATGCGCGGCAAGCCGGATGGCGCCCGCCGTGCCGAGCGGTGCGTCCTCGATCTCCCATTCCACGCCAAGCGCCGAGGCAGGCCGCTTCCCGACATGGGCGATGACCTGCTCCGCCAGGTGGCCGAGGCAGAGGATGACCCGCCGCGCCCCGGCCTCGGCGAGGCGATCCAGCACATGGTCGAGGAACGGCCTGTCGCTGACCGGTGCGAGCACCTTGGGCGTGTCACCCAGCGCCTCGCGGATGCGCGTTCCGAGGCCGCCGGCCAGAATGGCGACATCGATGCCGGCGAGCGCGGCTTCCGGCTGCGACAGCAAGTGCCGCTTAAGCCTGTGTTGCGACATCTCCGCGATATGCTGTCGCGTCTCCCAGCCGAAGCGCTGTGTGACCATGTCGAGATACCGCGGGCTTGAGAAATAGGCGTGAAACGCGTCGTCGCGAAAGCGCAGCACCTCGGCGGCCGAGACCTTCTCCGTCGGCAGCGGTTGGCAGTCGTAGCTGTGCTGCGAAAAGCCCGACCAGCTCTCGGGCAGCGCCCAGCCGTTGGCCAGCGCCGTCTGATAGAGCGGCGAGCCCGGATAGGCCATAGCCGAGTAAAAGTTGCCGAACTCGCAATTGAGCTCCTGCGCCAGGTCGAGGGTCTGCTGCATGGTCGTCTCGTCGTCATCGGGCAGGCCGAAGATGTAATTGCCGATGACGTTGATGCCGGCCTTCTGGATCTCGCGCACGATGCCGACGATATCCTCCTGGCACAGCGCCTTGTCGGCGCCGTCGCGGACATGCTTGGAGCCGGATTCGATGCCCAGCGCCAGCCAGCGGATGCCCGCGCGCGAGAGCAGATCGAGCATCTCCGTCTTCACCGTATCGACCCGCGCATAGGCCCAGAAATTGAGGTCGAGGCCGAGCGCCACCAGGCCTTCGCTGATGGCCACCACGTGGCGCTCGTTGAGCACGAACATCTCGTCGATGATCTTGAAGGTGCGCACGCCGTAGTCGTCGTGCAGGCGCTTGACCTCGGCCACCACGGCGTCGGGCAAGCGCATGCGATAGCGGTTGCCGTCGAAGGGCGCGTTGATGCAGCAGAAGTGGCACTTATAGGGGCAGCCCAGCGTGGTGTAGATGGAGGCATAGGGCTGGCGTTTCTCAAGCTCGCCGAAGCACTGCCAATTGTGAGCCCGGTATTTGTCCATCGGCAGCAGGTCCCAGACGTCGCCGTGGAGATCGGCGTCGTGGTCGCGGATCAGCGGCGCCGAAGGATTGACGACTACATCGTCGCCGTCGCGCCAGACCAGTCCGGGCACGCTTGCCAGGTCCTCACTGCCGGTCTCGAGCAGCGAAGTGACCGTAATCGGCCCTTCTCCCTTGCAGGCGAAATCGACCTGTTCCTCGCGCAGCGTCCGCTCGGGCAGAGCCGAGACGTGGCCGCCGACGATGACGATCGGCGTGTCCGGCGTCTCTCGCTTGATCGCCTCGCAGGTCTCGCCGGCTGCTGCCATCTGTTGTGTCGAGGCCGAGGGCTGGTGGCCGAAAACCACCATGCAGACAAGCCGCGGCGATGCCTCGCGGACCTTCTCCGCCACAGTCTCGGGTCCCCAGCTCTCGGCTTCGGAATCGATGATGGCGACGCTGTGGCCGCGGTCGCGCGCATAGCCTGCGATAAGCCGGCACCACAAGGGCGGCTCCACCGCCGTCAGGCTGCCGCCAAGCTCCTGGTAGATCTTCTCCCGGCCGCCCGGATTGACCAGAAGCAGGTCGAGATCGCTCTCGCTCATGGTTGCACCTGCCTGGGCCTCAAATGTTACCATAGCGGGCGTTGCGGATCATCGCATAGCCCTTGACCAGCTCGCCTATGCCGTCATCGAGGGAATGGGCCGGCTGCCAGCCCGTCGCCTCGAGCCTGGCATTGGAAACGATATAGTCGCGCTTGTCCGGATCCTCGCCGATCTCGGCCTCGAGATAGCTGAAGCTCGGGACTTGCGCCTGAATGCGCCGGCAGAGCTCGACCTTGGAGAGGTTGGCGTCCGAGAGGCCGACATTGTAGGGGCGGTCGCGCATGGCCTCGAAATTCGCGATGCCGTGCAGGAAGGTGCCGGCGACATCGCGGATATGAATGTAGTTGCGCTTGAAGTGGCCCTCGAACAGCACCAGCGCGCGGTCGTGCACGGCGCGATAGACGAAGTCGTTGACCAAGAGGTCGATGCGCATGCGCGGCGCCATGCCGAACACCGTCGCCAGGCGGAAGCTGATGGCGTTGCCGCGCTCCAGCACTGCCTGCTCGGCCTCCACCTTGGTCTTGCCGTAGAGCGAGATCGGCTTGAGCGGCGAGTCTTCCGTGCAACGCTTGCCTTCCTCGCCGACGCCATAGCCGGAGTTGGTAATCGGCATGAGCAGGCGTTGGTCGGCGCCGAGCAGCTTGAGCAGGGTGAGCACGGAATCCCGATTGGTCGAGACCGCGCCGATGGTATCTGCGTCGCACATTGGCGCGCCGACGAGCGCGGCGAGCGGGATGACGAGATCGGCGTCCTTCACGAGCGGCGCCAGTGTGGACTCGTCGCGGGCGTCGCCGCGCACCACGGCAAAGGCGGGGTCGGCGCAGACGGCACTCAGCGAATTCTGCCCGAACATGAAATTGTCGAGCACGGTAACGCGGTGCC
>CAZVDW010000720.1:0-2521 GCA_964625645.1 uncultured Rhodospirillaceae bacterium | reverse complement strand
CATCCTGTCTGTTCTTGTACGTCAAGGAAAGGGTGCCCAAGGAGCGTCTCAACCGCTTGGTCAATCGCTTTCTTGCCTTCCTGGTGATCTTCATGCTTGGCGCACCGTTTGTCGTAAAAAGCTATGCAGAGCGAGAGTTTCGCGAGGCAGGCTATGTGAGGTGTTCCGATCACCCCGTTTATCATGAGCCCCGCCCGAGCGGGCCACGATTGTTCCGGCCACAGGTCTGGGTGAAGGATGCCGCGACATGTCTGGCCAGTGAGAATTGACGGTGGATCTCGGCGCGCGCTTTCTCGACGCCCAGGGCCGCGTCCCGTCGAAGAGCGCAACCCTGCCGCCCGCCGTCGCCAAAGTCGTGGCGCAGGCGCTCAGCTCGCCCGGGCGCTTCTCGCCGCCGAGCCGGCTGACCTACGCATTAACGCTCAAGAGCCGCGAGCCCCTCTGCTTCCCGCCCGCCAAGCTCGCCGGCGGCAGCAATGCCTGGCCGCTGTTCACGGGCAATGTCGGCAAGGGCGGCGGCAACGCCATCCACGATGTGGCTTGCCTGCAGGCCGCGCTCGCCAATATCACGATGCCGGGCACATCCAACGCATTCTGGAGCGATGGCATCGACGGCAAGGCTAATGACGATCTGAACAAGGCCCTCACCAACTTCCAAACCGTCGCCGGCTTGGATGCGAATGGCACCCTCAAGCCCGGCGACGACACCGTCAAGGCGCTCTCGGCACTGCTGCCGAGCGAGCTCAAGGGCTTGCGCGGGGTGCGCGGGCTGGCGGCGGCGATGAACGATGCCGACACGGGCAGAAGCGACTTCCAGCTGGATCTCCTGCCTGAGTCTCTGCGCACCATCATTGCGCCGATCGACCAGGCAGCCAGGGAGCGTCACGGCGTCGCCCTCGTGCTGCGCGAGTTGCCGCGCCGCCGCCACGACCGTCTGCACGTCACGGTGACGTTGGGAAGCGGGACGTATCTTGACGAGGATGGCAGGGCGATGTCCGCATTTGCCGCACCGCCCGCGGTGCGCGCTGCCGTTACAGCGCTGATTGCCGCCGACCAGCGCCTCGCCCTCGATGCCAATGCACCGCCGGGCCATACGGTGCTGACGCTCAGCGGCAAGACCGACGCGGGCAAGCCCATCGATATCGAATATCGCGAGCCCGAGGGGATCACGATCTTTCCTTTGCCGCCGGCTCCCGAAGGCCAGGCCGATTGGGATTTGTCCGACGGCATCACGGCGGACATCCTGGTTGCGGCAGGCATTCAGGCCAGCAACGCGGCGGATATCGCCGCCGAGCTCGGGCGAACGGGCAGCTACCGCGTCACCGGCGGCGCCAGCGGCACCCGCTATGTCATCCTGCACGGCTTCCCCGCCCAGCGCGCGCTTCTCAGCGGCACGCGCTACTTGGCGACGCACACCGCCATCATCACCATGGGCCTCGGCCCGAAGGGCATCCCGCTGACCTCGCTGACGGCCAGCAGCGTCGCCATAGTCTTCGTCGGCGCCATCGAGGTCCACGAGCTGCTGACGGGCCGGCAGGACGTGGTCGAAGCCATCGTCGATATGGGGTTTGGCGTGACGGGTGTGGCGGTGAGTGGTGTTGCCGGTAGCCTTGCGGCTTTGGCGCTTGGAACAGCCAGTGTCCCCGCTTGGGTGCCGATTGTGGGGATGGCTGGGGCGGGATTCCTAGCCGGCGTATTTTATAATTGGGCAATCGATTCGACGAACGTAAAAAGCGAGGTTGAAGCATTGATTCGCAACGGCATAGAAAATGGGAATTCTCTTGATGACTTTTCCGACGCAAACTTCGCACCTTGACGGACGGAGGCGACTATATGTTCGTCATATATAATCTCGATCGAACGCCGCGCAATGTTATTATTTCGAGCACAGTTGTGATCGTTCTGATAGTGTTGTGTTGGTATGGGATCGACAGCTACTTTAATATGCTAACAAACATTGAATCTAGATTAGCAATCATAACTTATGATGCCGATATGTTGCTTGGGTTCTCATTGATATTTCTGGGCATTTTTATATTGCTGAGTTGGTTGACCATAATAACCGGGAAGAAAATAATTGGGAAAGTTAGAGGGTCAAATTTTGCAGTGCTTTTGATTTTCCTATTGGCGTTAATTTCTCCAATTCTTGCGCAACAGCGAGTGAGCGAAGCATTTTCTGAAATCGGTTACATCAAGTGTGGCAGATTCTTGGAGACGCCTGACAGTGACAAACGGCAGAGCCTATTTCCCAAGCGTGCCTGGGTCCTCAACGCGAGCGATTGCGCCAAGGCCGAGGCACACCCACCACGAGCGGTTCGATGACCCGGATTAAGGAGCATGGCACGTAATGAATGCCCGGTCCCACGTGATGGTGCAGGCGGCACTGAAGCAGATCCGGGGCAGCAACGGCCGGCCGTTGTGGCCGGGGCCGATCGACGGCAAGAACGGCAGGCGCGACATCGACTCGCTCGCCGCCGCCATCGCCGGCTTCGAGAGCAAGGCCAATCTGCGCATCACCGGC
>CAZVDW010000719.1:0-10622 GCA_964625645.1 uncultured Rhodospirillaceae bacterium | reverse complement strand
CCGCCTGTGCAACTCGGGATCGGTCCGCACCATGAACTTGCCGGAAAACTGTTTCTCCGGCTTGATGCCCCGCTCTTCGCATATCGCCAGGTATTCATCGACCGAAGTCTTGAGCTCGCGCTTCAGAGCCTCGACGGTGTCGGCATAGAAGTTGATGACGGAGGATACCCCGACGACATGGCCGCGGAACATCTCGACATCCGGCGCGTATTCCGCAACAGCCTTATAGCCTCTGTGCACCAGCTCACTTGCCATCGTCACCATCCTCTTGTTGCCGCTCCACAACCCTTCTTGCGTCAACCACAGAAGCCTTGTTAGCGTAAGGGCTTGGGTGCGGCCTGTGAAACACATCGATCGATCCGTCGTCCCAAACAAAAACCCCGTCATGTCCGCTTGTTTCCCACCGTGGTGCACTTGCAACCTGAATCCGCCGTGTCCCCTCATATACGATCCCGTACAGTGGTGGTCTATCAGCCGCTCGAGCGTGCTCAATGCATGCAACGCATATGCCGGGCGCCTTGGCAGGCGAGGCTTCCGAAAGACCAGAGGCTCTTGATGTAGGCGACGAGGCTCTCGGCGTCTTGTGTTGAGATATCGTGCTCGCGCCACGCTACCATGCGGGCGTTTCTGGGCGAGCCATCGAGAATGGCGGCGACGAGATCGGCATCGCTGTGGTGCCAGGCGTGGGCGCTGTCGTCCAATGCCGGAGCCAGCGGCAGGCCGGCTTCGTCCAGGGCCATCGGGTCGTCCGGCCGCTCGCCAATGCCATCTGCGCCGTGGCAGGCCCGACAATTCTCTTGGTACAGCACGCGACCGTTCGAGATGCCTTCCCGCGTTGCACTTTGCTGACCTTCGAAGCTTCGCCAGTGCCTGCCACCCTCTCGGCTGATCATGACGGCTCCGGTGTCGGCAACAGCGAGCATGGTCCGCGAATCCGCACCATCCACCGCCATGTGCAATACCACGCGCTCGCCGAAGCCCTCGGCCAGGCTCTGCCATTCCAGAGCCTCGGCATCGGGCGCGACAAGGAAGCCGCTGCCATAAAGGAAGGCATGGACGAACCCGCGATCGTCGACATGTACCATTGTCGCCGGCTGGTTGCCTGGGTGGGCGGCTTCCCAGGTCCTGCCGCCGTCCTCGCTGCGCAAAAGACCTGCCATGGCGGCAATATACAGAACCTCCGGCGAGCGCGACGAAACCGCCATGTCAAAGACACGGTCCGGTGCTTGGCCAACTATGGACCAGCTGCGGCCGCCATCCCTGCTGACCTGCAGGTTCTGGTCGATGCCGTAGGCAATGGTCGGGGCCTGCGGTGAAAGGGCCATGGCGTTGAACGCGACCGGTCCATCGGCGCCATTGCCAAGGAGCTGCCATGTCATCCCGCCGTCACGGGAGCCCACGACGCCAAGCTTTTCCTCTTCGCTGCGATAGCCGCTCGCCAACAAGTGCGAGGGCCGGGTGCGGTTGCGCACCAACTCGGTCAGCATGCCTACGTCGGGCGCCAGATGTTGGGCGACACCGTCCGGCGAGACCCGCAACACGCCAAAATGGGTCGCGGCCAGGAAATGTCCCACATCATCGGGATCAAATGACAGGGCGCTGACCCAACCGATGTCATGCAGATATAACGGATCATGGGTCTCGCTGGCGGCGCCCGCGGTGGTCAGATACGCGATCGTTGCCAGCAGCGCGAAGATGGGCTTGGACATCGGGGCTCCTTTTCTACCAACGAGTCAACACCGTGTGGGCTTCCCTAACCCATTCGCGGGCGTCTGACGTTGACGCAGGTTGCGATGAGGGCCGGGCGCAAATGAACGATCCAGCGTCCATGCCACGGCCCGCAAGCCTGTCATTTGATCCCGTTGGCCTGCTGCAATTCCCGCACGTAGCGGACGACCGCCGCGACATCGTGTTCCGCCACATCGGGCTGCGGAGGCATATTACCGTAGGACCAATGATGTCCGGGCACGCCATGACTGACGGCGATGGTGAAGCTCTCGTCGCCGTGGTGGCCGGGATTGTAGGTATTGTGAAGAAGCGGCGGTCCCTGGTCGGTGCCCGAGGCATTGGCGCCGTGGCATTCGGCGCAATAGGCGTTGAAGGTCGCCTCGCCGGCAGCGGCCAGCGGCGAGAAATCCGGAACCCTTACGGACTCGAGCCGTGCGCCGCCGCCCGACAGGCTCCACATCAGCAGACCGATGCCGACGAATAGGAAGGAGACAACGGTCATTGGGAGAAAGCGACCGAAAAATATCATCAAGGCTTGCTTCTTCGGTGTTTCTTGCGAGACCGCCGTGTAGAGAATTCCACTGCGCTGCGGCGACTATCGACCGACTTGAAACACCAGGCGCGTGGGCCGACTGGATCGAAAACGAGCATATCCTCCGGGCTCCCATGACCATTCCGATTACGGGACTCAATACCCGAATTGCGAACGACCGGCGCTGATATAGGTTACGCCGAGACGCGGTAGCGCTCTAGCCGATCGGCCACCTCGTCATCGGTCATCGCCTGTTTCCTCCCGCTCCGGCGCCGTCAGGCGGCGAATCCCGGCGACGATCTCCGCCGCGCTGTCGGTCGGCCCGAAGGCGGCGGCAACGCCTTGCGCCAGCACCTTGGCCTTGTCGCCCGGCGTCACCACCGAGCCGCCGACGACGACCGGGATACGCGCACCGGCTTCTTCCAATCCGGTGAAGATGTCATCCAGATAATACAGATATTCCCAGGAATGAGCGCTGATGCCGATCACGTCCACATCCTCCTGCACGGCGCTGGTGACAACGCCGGCGGGCAGGTTGAAGCGGCCGCTGTAGATCACCTCCATGCCGGCATCGCGCAGCAGTGCCGAGATCGCCAGGGCGCCGACCTCGTGCTGATCGGTGCCGAGAATGGCGACCAATATCTTGATCGGGCGCGCCATCTCAGCCGTCGAGCGGCGAAGGCAGCCGCGCCAGCGGGTCGTAAGGCTGACCATAGGCCTGGCGCAACACGCCGGCGGTCTCGCCAACCGTTGCATCGCCAGCCAGGGCGGCGACATAGGGCGCCATGAGGTCGCGGCTGTCGTCGCGTGCCGCATCGTGCAAGGCGCCGAGCGCCTGCTTGACGCCGGCCTGATCGCGGCTGCGCTTGAAGTCGCGAATGCGCACGATCTGCTCGCGACAGGGCTCGATCTTCGCCTCCGCGGCGTCCTTGAGCATGCGGTCCTCGTCCTCGGGCACGGTGTGGCAGGTGTCGCCGACGCGCTGCAGGCTGCCGTTGGCGAGGTCGCGGCCCAGGCGCTCCATGGCATGGGCGAAGATGCGGCGGAAATAGCCCTGCTCGGCAAGCTCGGCGATATCGCCCGCGGCCTCGATGCGTGCCACCTCGGCACCGATGCGCCGCTCCATCTCGTCGGTCAGCGCCTCGACGTAGTAGGAGCCGCCCAGCGGGTCCGCGACCTTGGTGACATTGGTCTCCAGCTGCACGATCTGCTGCGTGCGCAGGCCCACCAGATGGGCCTCTTCGCTGGGCGTGCGGTAGGCTTCGTCGAAGGTCGAGATCTCCATCGCCTGCACGCCCGCCAGCGCCATGGCCAGCGCCTGCATGCCGCCGCGCGCGACATTGTTGACGGGCTGCTGCGCGGTCATGGTCAGGCCCGAGGTGTGGGCGGTCACGGTCAGCGCCATGGAGCGTGGGTCGCGGGCGCCGAACTCCTCCTTCATCATGCGCGCATAAAGACGGCGGCTGGCGCGAATCTTGGCGATCTCCTCGAACAGGTCCATGCGGCAGGTGAGCAATATGCCGATGCGCGGCGCGAAGGCATCGACAGCGATGCCGCGCTTGATCAGCTCGCGGATGTAGAAGCGCAGCTCGACGAAGCCCAACGCCATCTCTTCCACCGACTCGAGCCCGGTCTCGCTGAAATAATAGGTGTCCTCCAGCAGGGCATGGAACTTCGGCATCTTCTCGGTGGCGAAGGCGATCGAGTCGGTGGCCAGGCGCGTGCGCAAGGGCAGCGGCAGGTGGCGCGAATAGCAGCAATCGTCCTCGTACAGCGCCACCTGGATGGCGGAGCCACGCAGGCTTTCGGTCGGCACGCCGCGCGCCTTGGCGACCAGATAGAGCCCGGCGATCGCCGCCACCGAAGGCAGCGATTGCGAAAAGCTCAATTCGTCGAGCGGCAGGTCGCGGTAGAGCGTCTCGTAGTCCTCGCGGCAGCAGAGCGAGACGCCTTGCGTGCCGACCGCGTGCACGGCGTGGGGATGGTCAGGGTCCAGCATGGCCATGGTCGGCGAGTCGCCGATGACGTCGAGCCCCTGCTGGCCCTTGGCGATGAGCGACTTGAACTGGGCGTTGGAGCGCGCGGCCGTGCCCTCGCCCGAGAGCTCGCGCAATATCCACGACTGGCCCGGGCGCGGCAGGCGCTTGCCGCGGGTATAGGGATAGGCGCCGGGGGCCTCGTGCGCACCGTCCGGCGCATAGAAAGGCTCGAGGGGAATGCCGGAATAGCTGGTTTGTTCGCTCATGACTCGCTCTCCTCGAGTGCCCTGGCAAGGGCTTCGGCGCGTTCCTTCAACTCACTGCGACTGCCGAGCGTGATGGCGGAAAGCCGCGTGCCGCCGTCGATGTCGATCTCGGCGCCGCTGATGTAGCCGGCCTCGTCCGAAGCCAGGAAGGCGACAAGATGCGCCACCTCCTCGACCTTGCCCAATCGCCGCGCCGGCGCGCAGGCGATGACCGAGTCGCGGATCGCCCGCGGCATGGCCTTGACGGTCTCGGTCTCGATCAGCCCCGGCAGGATCGCGTTGCAGGTGATGCCGTGGCGGGCATATTCGATCGTCACCGTGTGCGTGAGGCTGAGCAGCCCGGCCTTGGAGGCGCCATAGCCCGCCTGGTAATGCAGGCCGCCGCGCGCCGCCACCGAGGATATGTTGACGATGCGCCCCCAGCCGGCCTCGACCATGGGCCCGATCAGCGCCCGGATGAGATTGAACGGCCCGCCGAGATTGACCGCAAGCTCGCCCTCCCAGGCCTCGCTGGTCATCCTGCCGACAGGCGCGATGTTCTTCACCAGCCCGGCATTGTTGACCAATATCTCGACGGGACCGATCTTGCGAACCGCCTCGGCCACCGCGTCGGCGTCGCTGACATCGACCAAGGCCGTCGCCGCCTTGACACCGAGCCCGCGCACCGCCTCGGCCGTCGCCGCCACGTCCTCGGAGAGGTCCAGCAGCGCCAGATCGGCGCCATCCCGCGCCAGGCGCAGGGCGATGGCGCGGCCGATGCCGCGCGCCGCGCCGGTCACCAATGCCGTCCTGCCCTCTGCCATCGTCACTCCCGAAAAATGCCGCCAGCCGGCCGCCAACACCTTAACCGAGGTTATGCCGGCCGTGACGCGGTCGCAGAGCAAGCGTAACATCGGGTCTCAAGGCTGGGAATGACCATGAGATTGCGATCGCTGATACCGTTTGTCTGCCTTGCCGCCCTGTGGGCGGCGCCCGCCGCGGCGGACGATGGCTGGGCCGAGGCGCGGGCGTATATGGTGCGCGTCATCGAGGCCCATGCCGACTCGCTGGCACCGACGCCAACCACCAGGCTGATCTCGCCCGAGGTGCTGGACGTGATGAACAGCGTGCCGCGGCACCGCTTCGTGCCCGAGACCTACCGCGACGACGCCTATGCCGACACGCCCCTGCCGATCGGCCACGGCCAGACCATTTCGCAACCTTTCCTCGTCGCCCTGATGACCGAGCTGCTCGATGTCGGGCCGGAGGCGACGGTGCTCGAGATCGGCACCGGCTCGGGTTATCAGGCGGCGGTGCTGTCGCCACTGGTAACGGAAGTCTGCAGCATGGAGATCATCGCGCCGCTCGGCGAGAGCGCCGCTGAGCGCCTGGCAGCGCTCGGCTACGACAACGTGCGCGCGCGCATCGGCGACGGCTATATGGGCTGGCCCGACTGCGGGCCCTTCGACGGCATCACCGTCACCGCCGCGGCCGGCCACGTGCCGCCGCCGCTGGTGCAACAGCTCAAGCCCGGCGGGCGCATGGTGATCCCCGTCGGCGATGTCTACGGGCCGCAATACCTGACGCTGGTGGAGAAGGACGCGGCCGGTCGGGTCACCAGCCGCCAGCTGCTGCCGGTGCGCTTCGTGCCGCTCACGCGCCCACGGGAATGACCGCGAACCTGGCGCTGGCGCTGATCTCCGCCGCGGTGCTCGCCTACGAAGTGCTGCTGGTGCGCCTGTTCGCCATCGTGCAGTGGCATCATTTCGCCTTCATGGCGATCAGCATCGCCCTGCTCGGCTTCGGCGCCAGCGGCAGCGTCATCGCCGTGGCGCAAGCCTGGCTGCGCCGCCACGTCACGGCGGGCTTTGCCGCCGCCGCGGCGCTGTTCGCGATCACGGCACCGCTCGCCTTCCTCGCCGCCCAGGCCATCCCCTTCAATGCCAGGGCGGTGGTCTGGAACCCCTGGGAGCTGGCCGCCCTGCCGGCGATGGTCCTGGTGCTGGTGGTGCCGTTCTTTTTCGGCGCCGGTTATATCGGCCTTGCCTTCCTGCACCACGGCGAGCGCATGGGCCGCATCTATGCGATCAACCTGCTGGGCTCGGGCGCCGGCGCGCTCGGCATCGTCGCCGCGCTGTTCGTGCTCGCACCGGCCGACGGCCTGCGCCTCGTCGCCGGGCTCGGTTTCGCCGCGGCATTGTTGGTGCTCGCTGCCGACAGGCGTGCCCTTCCCGCCACCCTGGCCGGCCTCGGCATACTGGCCTGCCTGGCCCTGCCCGAAAGCTGGCTGGCATTGCGCATATCGCCCTACAAGGGGCTGCCGACAGCGCTTTCGGTATCCGGCGCAGCGTTGCTCGACGAACGCTCTAGCCCACTTGGATTGCTTTCCGTGGTCGAAAGCCCGACGGTGCCGTTCCGCTCCGTGCCGGGGCTCAGCCTCGCCGCCCCCGCCCTGCCGCCCGAGCAGCTCGGCGTCTTCATCGACGGCGATTCCATGACCGCCATCGATCGCGGCGAGGGCGGGCGCGACTATCTCGGCTACACCACCGATGCCGCCGCCTATCATGTGCTTGACGAGCCGGCGGTGCTGGTGCTCGGTGCCGGCGGCGGGCGCAACGTGTCGCAGGCTATCCTGCACGCTGCCGTCCATATCGATGCGGTCGAGCTCGATGCCAACATGGCGCGCCTCGTGCGCGAGCACGCCAGCAGCCTCTATGACAGGCCCGATGTCGCTCTCCATATCGCCGAGGCGCGCGGCTTCGTGGCCGCGAGCGAGAGCCAATGGGATCTCATCCAGATCCCCCTGCTCGATGCCATCGCCGGCTCGGGCATGCACGGGCTCAACGAGAGCCATCTCTACACGGTCGAGGCCTTCGAGACCTACCTCGCCCATCTGCGCCCGGACGGCTGGCTCAGCATCACGCGCTGGCTCAGGCTGCCGCCGCGCGACAGCCTGCGGCTCTTCACGACAGCACTTGCCGCCATCGACCACCCCGATGCCGCCGAGCGCCTGGTGCTGCTGCGCGGCATGACGACGACCACGCTATTGGTCAAGCGGGACGCTGTCAGCGAGGCCGATATGGCGCGGCTCAGAGCCTTCGCCGAGGCGCGCTCCTTCGACATCGCCTATGCGCCGGGGCTCGCTCAGGAAGCGGCCAATCGCTTCAACGTGCTCGACGCAGCACACTTCTTCGAGGCGACACAGGCGCTTGCCGGCGAGGGGGCCGAGGATTTCATCGCCCGCTACAAGTTCGACGTCTCGCCGACGACGGACGAGCGCCCCTATTTCTTCGACTTTCTCAAGTGGCACACCCTGCCCGAGCTGTTGCGGCTGCCCGGCGCCGGCCTGCTCGACCTCGGCAAGGTGATCCTCGTCGCCACGCTGCTGCAGGCGATCGCACTCAGCGCGCTGCTGATCCTGCTGCCGCTGCGCTTGCGGCGCATCGCCCTGCACCTGCCCTGGCGCGTCGGCGGCTATTTCACCTGCCTCGGCCTCGCCTATCTGTTCATCGAGATCGCCGTCATCCAGAAGCTGGTGCTGTTTCTCAGCCACCCGGTCTATGCCGTGGCGGCGGCGCTCACCGGGTTCCTGGTCTTCTCGGGTCTGGGCAGCGCCGTCTCGTCGCGCTTCGCCATACCGCTGGCTATCGCCGCCATCGCCGTCTTGTCGCTATCCTACCTTTGGCTGTTGCCAGGCATTTTCGCTGCGCTGGCAACATTTTCGACCATCGCCAAGTTCGCCACCGCCATCGCGCTCATCGCGCCGCTCGCCTTCTTCATGGGCATGCCCTTTCCGCTCGGCCTGGCGCGGCTGCGCCAGGCGACCCCGGCCCTGGTGCCCTGGGCCTGGGGCGTGAACGGCTGCGCCTCGGTGCTCAGCGCCATGCTGGCGACGCTGATCGCCATGCGTTTCGGTTTTTCCGCCGTCGTCGCGACCGCCGCCGCGCTCTACGTCTCGGCCGCCGCGCTGGATCGGCACTGGGCGGCCAGATAATCGATAAAGGCGCGCACCTTGGCGGCGGCATGGCGGCCGTGCGTATGGACAGCATAGATTGGAACCGGCCTGGTTTCGTACTTTTCCAGCGCGCTCTCGAGCCGGCCGTCGGCGAGCGCGGCAGCGGCGAGAAAGTCCGGCGTGCGGCAGACCCCGAGGCCGGCGCAGGCGGCATCGATGAGCAGGTCGCCATTGTCCGAGGTCATGGCGCCCTTGACCCGGACGACATTATCGCCGGCAAAGTGCCATTCGCCAACGGGTGCCGCCCCGCGATAGACCAGACAGGGATGGCGCTTGAGATCGGCCGGGCGCGCGGGGCGGCCGTGGGCCTGCCAATAGGCGGGCGAGGCGCTCACGACGACCCGGCTTTCGGCGATCTTGCGCGCCACCAGGGACGAGTCCGGCAGCTCGCCGATACGGATCGCCAGGTCGAGACCCTCGCCGACCAGGTCGAGAAAACGATCGCTGACCGTCACATCGAGGCTGACCTCCGGATATTGCGCCAGGAAAGCCGGCAACAAAGGCGACACCCGGCGCAGACCGAACGAGGTCGGCAGCGTCAGCCACAACAGCCCGCGCGGCACCTCGGTCAGAGCCAAGGCCGCGGCATCCGCCGCCGCCGTCTCCTCGGCGACGCGGGCGGCGCGCTCATAAACGGAACGGCCCGCTTCCGTGAGGCTGAGCCGGCGCGTGGTTCGGTTGAGCAGGCGCAGGCCGTAGCGGTCTTCGAGCCGGCCCACATGCTTGCTGACGCCCCCCTTCGACAGGCCGAGCTGCCTTGCCGCAGCAGAGAAGCTGCCGCTGTCCACCACCCGGGCAAAGACGATCAAGGCAAAGGCGTGTTCCATTGTTCATAATTGTAAACAATATTGTTCGAGTTAGGGGAATTATCATTTCGTGGTGAACTGCATACCTTACGAGCAACGGCAATCACCCCTGGCATCGAATGGAGGTTCGCCATGACCACACCTGCTTCCGCGGCATACGGCGCGCTCTTTTTGCGCCTGGCCCTCGGCGTCATGTTCGTCGCCCATGGCCTGTTGAAAGTTTTCGTCTTCACGCTTCCCGGCACGGTCGCTTTCTTCGAAAGCGCCGGCTTTCCCGGCTGGCTCGCCTATGCCACAGTCGTTGCCGAAGTGGCTGGCGGCGCGCTGCTCATCCTCGGCGTTCGGACGCGTGCCGTCGCCCTGGCCCTGGTTCCGGTATTGCTCGGCGCCACGGCCGTGCACTGGGGCAATGGCTGGCTGTTCAGCGCCCAGGGTGGCGGCTGGGAGTATCCGCTCTTCCTCGCCGCCGCGGCCATCGCTCAGGCCTTCCTGGGCAACGGCGCCTGGGCACTTGATATAAGTCGCTTCGCCATGGCACGCCCGCTCGGGCATCGCGCCTGAGCAATAAGGAGAGCGAGATGGGATATCTGGATCGCGGCGTCTGGGCGGATGGTTGGTTCAATACCAAGGCCACCGGCGGCCACTTCGTGCGCAAGGACAGCAGCTTTCGCCAGGCCATCGGCGATGACGGCTCCTTCCCCGCCGCGGCGGGCCGCTACCATCTCTATGTCTCGCTGGCCTGTCCCTGGGCCCATCGCACGCTTATCGTTCGGGCCTTGAAGAAGCTCGAGGACGCGATCTCCGTTTCGGTGGTGGCGCCGGTCTGGGGCGAAGGCTGGAGCTTCGATCCCGATAACGGCGGCAGCGTCGACCATCTCTATGGCGAGAGCGCGCTGCACCGCCTCTATTGGCGCGCCGATCCTGCCTATAGCGGACGGGTCACCGTGCCGGTGCTGTGGGACCGCGAGGGCGGGACCATCGTCAACAACGAATCCGCCGAGATCATTCGCATGCTCAACGGCGCCTTCGATGAATGGGGCGACGCTACGCTGGACCTCTATCCTAGCGAGCTGCGCGAGGAGATCGACGAGGTCAACGCCTGGGTCTATCGCGCGATCAACAACGGCGTCTACGCCTGCGGCTTCGCCACCACGCAAGGCGCTTACGAGCAAGCCTTCGACAGGCTGTTCGAGGCGCTGGACCGGCTCGAAGAGCGCCTCTCACGGCAGCGCTATCTGGTGGGCAACCAGCTCACCGAGGCCGACATCCGCCTGTTCACCACGCTGCTGCGCTTCGACTCGGTCTATGCCGGGCATT
>CAZVDW010000718.1:0-5876 GCA_964625645.1 uncultured Rhodospirillaceae bacterium | reverse complement strand
GGATGAGCATGCCGGCGGTCGTCGCCAGCGCCGCGACGGCCAGCGCGATGGCGCCTGCGGTGAGCGGCAGCACGAGGGTCAGCAGGGCGAGTGCCGCCGGCAACGCGAAGCCGAGCAGCTCGGCGACGTGGCGAAGCTTGCGCGCGTGGCGGCGCGCAATGACGAAGCCCATCTCGCGCTGCAGGTAGTTGGTCTCGGTGTGCGCCGGCTCGACTGCCGTGGCGACCGCACCTACCAGGCCCAACGCGTCGGCCACCGTGTGGCGAATCGGCGCGGTGTCCACGTGGTGCCAATAGAGACGCACGATCAGCCAGCAGCCGGTGATGGCCACGACCAGGGGCGCGACCAGGAAGGGCGGATCGTAGCCGAGCAGGCGGGTCAGCGCTGCGATCCACACCAGGCCGCCGGTGCCGGCGCTGATGCCGTAGAGCAGTATCGTGCGCAGGCAGTGCCATTCGCGGATGGGTTTTAGCGAGGCATAGATCATGGCGGTGCAGATGACCGTGACCAGGGCCAATGCCGCCATCAGCAGCGAGGCCGGCAGCATCCACCCCGCCAGGCGGTCCGGGTAGAGCAGGCTGGCGGCGAGCAGCAAGGCGGGCGGATAGACCGCGATCGCGGCAACGCCCTCCCGCGCCAGCCATGACGAGCGCCATTGGGTAAGGGCGCGCCAGGCGCGCTCGGGGCGCCCGAGATGGAAGGTCGACGACAGCAGGCCGACGGTGATCAGGGTCAAGGCCACGCCGATCACCACCAGGCCGAGCAGGGCGCTCGGTCGCATGGCGAGGGAATGCAGACCAAGCCAGAACAGCATGCCATAGCCCGTGCCGGAGCTGACCGTGAAGAGAATGACGGAAAAAGCGGGATGCATGGCGGGCCTATCGGGAAAACAGCTTGTCGACCCACTGCAACAGCTTGCTCTCCGGCTCGCCGGTGGCTTCGAGCGGGGCTGCGCCCATCTCCACGGGCTTGCGCGGCGGCAGATAGCGGTTGGTGGGGCGGTAGCCGAGCTCGGCCAGCGGCGCGGTGCCGCCCCGTGCCTCGACCAGTTTGGAAACGAGCGAGTCGGGATCGCCGAGATCGCCGAAATGCCGTGCCTTGGCGGGGCAGGTGCGCACGCAGGCTGGTTCGCGCTCGGCTTCCGGCAGGGTCTGGTTGTCGATGCGGTCGATGCAAAGCGTGCATTTCTTCATCACGCCGTTCTGGCTGTCGAACTCGCGCGCCCCGTAAGGGCAGGCCCAGCTGCAGAGCTTGCAGCCGATGCATTTGCTTTCGTCGACCAGGACGATGCCGTCCGCCTCGCGCTTGTAGGAGGCGCCCGTGGGGCAGACTGTGACGCAGGCAGCGTTCTCGCAATGTAGGCAGGAGCGCGGAAAGGAGAGCGTGCGCGTGCGCCCGTCATCGTACTTTGCCTCGAAGCCGTGCACCCGGTTGAGCCAGACGCCGTCGGGCGCCGTGCCGTAGGGGTCCGTATCCGGCAGCGGCGCGGTGATGCCGGCCGAGTTCCAGCCCTTGCAGGCGACGGCGCAGGCCTGGCAGCCGACGCAGGTGTCGAGGTCGATGACCAGGCCGAGCCGCTTGGCCGGAGGGCTTGCCGGCAGGCTCGTCATGATGCCTCTCCGTCCGTCGCCGGCTCGAGGCGAACCTTGAGGTCGTACCACGCCGCCTGGCCCGTCAGCGGGTCGGAATTGCTCAGCCGGCCCGCGCCCGGCAGCACGTCGGGAATGAGATGGTTGAGCAGGAAGCCCTCGCGGCTTTCCGGACCGTCTTTTGCCAGGGACCAGGTGCCCGAGCGCTTGCCGACGGCATTCCAGGTCCACACCGTGCCGGGCTCGACCCCGTCCATCAGCCGCGCCCGCGCCTTGACGCGGCCCAGCGCGCCGATCACCCAGACCCAGCTCTCGTCCGCGATACCCAGCCCGGCCGCCGTCTCGCGGTGGATGTAGAGGCAGTTGCGCGACAGCAGCTGGCGCTGCCAGGCGTTGTGCGAGCCCCAGGAGTGATACATCTGCATCGGCCGCTGGGTGACCGCCGCCAGGGGATAGGCGTCGTCTTAGCCGGCCACGGCAGACCAGGTCGGCAGCGGGTCGAAAGCTTGTTCGACACGGTTGCGCAAGGCATCCGGCGGCTGCACCGGGCCGTGCCCGCGCGCGGCCAGGCGGAAGCGCTGCAACGGCTCGCTGTAAAGCTGCAGGATGATGGGCTCGGGCGAGCCGATATAGCCCATGCCGACGGCCCACTCGAGATAGGCCTTGTTGGCGTGCTTGAAATAGCGCTGTTCCGGTTCGAGCTTATGGTGCCAGAAGCAGCCGTTCTCGACATAGCGCTGCAACTGCACCGGATTGGGCGCGCCGCGGCCGTGCTCGCTGCCGTCGCCGCGCCAGCCCGACAGGGTGCCGATGCCGGGTGCGCGCTGGTGGTTGACCAGATAGTCGGCATAGCCGCCGGGATAGCGCGCCGCGCCGTCATCCTTGACCATGCCCGGCAGGCCGAGCCGGGCGCCGAGGTCGAGCAGCACGTCCTGGAACGGCCGCACGTCGCGCTCCGGCGCGATGACCGGCTGGCGGATGGCGTCGCCCGGCCCGTCGGCGTGGGAGATCGGCCGGTCGAGCATGGAGACCGCGTCCCAGCGCTCGAGATACATGGTGTCGGGCAGCACCAGATCGGCGTGGCCGACCATCTCGGAGGCGAAGGCGTCCGCCACGATCACATGCGGAATGCGGTACTCGCCGCTCTCGGGGTCGGTGTCCTCCAGCATGCGCATGGTGCCGGCGGTGTTCATCGCCGAGTTCCAGCTCATATTCGCCATGTAGAGAAACAGGGTGTCGATCGGGTAGGGATCGCCGGCCCAGGCATTGGCGATGCTCATATGCATCATGCCGTGGGCGGCGATCGGCGCCTCCCAGCTATAGGCCTTGTCGAGCCGCAGCGGCGCGCCGGCCTCGTCGAGCAGTAAATCCTCTGGCCCTGTCGGAAATCCCAGCGGCGGCCCACCGAGCGGCGTGTCGGCGACAGAGCCGCCCTTGGGCTTCTGCGCCGGTGGTGCCGGCTTGGGGAAGGGCGGGCGATAGCGGAAGCTGCCCGGGGTGTCGATGGCGCCCAGCAGCATCTGCAGAATGTGGATGGCGCGGCAGGTGTGAAAGCCGTTGGCATGGGCCGATATGCCCCGCATGGCGTGGAACGAAACTGGCCGACCGACCATTTGTTCGTGTCGCCGCCCGGCCCAATCGGTCCAGGGAATATCGAGCACCACGGGCTTTGCGAAGGCGGCCTCGGCGATATCGCCGGCAAGCCGGCGGATGGTGGCGGCAGGAATGCCGGTGCCGGCCTCGGCCTTCTCCGGCGACCAGGCCTCGTCGAGGCAGCGCCGTGCCAGCTTGGCGAAAGCGGGCTCCGCCTCGCGGCCGTCGGCAAGCGTGAAGCGGCCGACCAGCGCCGGGGTCACCTCGGCGGCGAGCGCGTTGGCGAGTGCCTCGGCGCGCGCGTCCCAACACAGCGGCCGGCCCTCTTCGTCGCGCGCGAACAGGCCGTCATCCGCGGCGCCGGGATCGTCGATCACCAGCCAGGGCGCATTGGTGTAGCGCGCGAGATAGGCGAAATCGATCTTGTCGGCGAGCAGCAGCTCGCGGATCAAGGCCATCACCAGCTGCCCGTCGCTGCCCGGGCGCACGCCGATCCACTCGTCGGCGATGGCGGAATAGCCGGTGCGCACGGGATTGACCGAGACCACCTTGGCGCCGCGCCCCTTGAGCTTGGCCAAACCGGTCTTGATGGGGTTCGAATCATGGTCCTCGGCAACCCCGAACAGCATCAGGTGGCGGGTATGCTCCCAGTCCACCTCGCCGAACTCCCAAAAGGCGCCGCCGATGGTGTAGAGCCCGGCGGCGGCCATGTTGACCGAGCAGAAGCCGCCATGGGCAGCGTGATTGGGCGTGCCGAAGGCGCTCGCCCACCAGCCGGTCAGGGCCTGGCTCTGGTCGCGGCCGGTGAAGAAGGCGAGCTGGCGCGGATCCGTGCCGCGGATATCGCCGAGCCAGCCTGCGGCGATCTCGAGCGCCTCGTCCCATTCGATCTGGCGGAACTCGCCCGCGCCGCGCTTGCCCGTGCGCAACAGCGGCTTGGTCAGGCGGGCCGGCGAATTTGCCGTCATGACACCGGCCGCGCCCTTGGCGCAGAGCACGCCGGCGTTCACGGGATGGTCCGGATTGCCGTCGATGTAGCGCGGCCGACCGTCTTTCAAATGCACGCGGATGCCGCAACGGCAGGCACATTGATAGCAGGTGGTGGTCTTGACGCTGTCGCCGACAGGCTCGGAGGTGGCGATTGCAGGCTCGGGCATGGAGAAGGCGCGCCTCCACTGCGCAACCGGTCACATCAGGCGGGGTTGGTCTGGCATTGCCGGTAAAGAGTCAAGCGCCGGTTGACCTTGCCGGGGCGAGCCGATACACGGGCCGGCGCCGTGGGCAGCGCGGCTTGACGGCAACGGGAGAGCACCATGGGCGAGGTCAAAGGGCGAATTTTTTCCGGCGTTCAGCCGACAGGTAACCTCCACCTCGGCAATTATCTCGGCGCCATCCGCAATTGGGCGCGCCTGCAGGGCGATTTCGACTGCATCTTTTGCATCGTCGATCTGCATGCCATCACCGTGCCCCAGGACCCGGACGGCTTGCGCGCCAACACCCGCGAGGTGACGGCAGGGCTGCTCGCCGCCGGCATCGATCCGGCGACCAACATCATTTTCAACCAGAGCCAGGTCGCGGCCCATGCCGAGCTGGCCTGGATATTCAACTGCGTGGCCCGGCTCGGTTGGCTCAACCGCATGACCCAGTTCAAGGAAAAGGCGGGCAAGCACCGCGAGAACGCCACGGTCGGGCTCTATGCCTATCCGACCCTGATGGCGGCCGACATCCTCGTCTATCAGGCCACCCACGTGCCCGTCGGCGATGACCAGAAGCAGCATCTCGAGCTGGCGCGCGATATCGCCCAGGCCTTCAACAGCATGTTCGGGGCGGAGTTCTTCCCCCAGCCCGAGCCGATGATCCAGGAAGCCGCGGCACGGGTGATGAGCCTGCGCGACGGCGCCAAGAAGATGAGCAAGTCCGATCCGTCGGAATATTCGCGCCTCAACATGAACGACGGCGCCGACGAGATCGCCAAGAAGATCCGCAAGGCGCGCACCGATCCCGACCCGCTGCCCGGCGAGCCCGCCGGACTGGAGTCGCGGCCCGAAGCGGCAAACCTCGTGGGCATTTATGGCGCCTTGACCGATCGGTCGGTCGCGGATATTTGCGCGGAATATGCGGGTGCGAGCTTCTCCGACTTCAAAGCCAGGCTCACTGAGGTGGCGGTCGCGGCTCTGGGCCCGGTCGGCGAGGAGATGAAGCGGCTGCTGGCGGCGCCCGGCGATATCGACGCGGTGCTGCGCGACGGTGGCGAGCGCGCCGAGGCTCTGGCCGCGCCGATTATCGCCGAGGCCAAGCGCCTGGTGGGCTTCCTGAAGCCCTGAGCGCCGCCATGGCGCGAGAAATCGCTTGATCGCAGGACGGCTTAGCGCAATAACCTAGAATACCGAAAATCGGCACAATGAAAGCCGGTTCGCATGGATATTTATCTGCCGATCGCAGAAATGTCGGTCAACGTGCTGCTTTTATTGGGCATGGGGGCCGGGGTCGGCGTCTTGTCAGGACTCTTCGGTGTCGGCGGCGGCTTCCTCATGACACCGCTGCTGATCTTCATCGGCGTGCCGCCGCCGGTTGCCGTTGGCAGCGAAGCCAATCAGATCACGGCGGCCTCGGTCTCCGGCCTGCTCGTCCATTGGCGGCGCGGCAATGTCGACTGCAAGATGGGCGCCGTGCTGCTCAGTGGTGGCGCCGGCG
>CAZVDW010000717.1:0-8917 GCA_964625645.1 uncultured Rhodospirillaceae bacterium | reverse complement strand
GCTCGGTAGCCTGGTCGGCCCCGCCTTCGCGGCGGCTGAGATCGTCGATGCGGTCGAGACCATCGTCAGCACCTATCTGGCCCTGCGCCACGACGGCGAGAGCTTCCTCGATGCCTATCGTCGCGTCGGCCTCGGCCCTTTCAAGGAGACGCTCTATGGCTCTGCTTAAGGATGGCCGCAGCGTCGCCGATCCCTGGCTCGCGGTAGCCGACGGCGATCCCCTGCCCGAGGCCGGGCCGCTCTTGCTGTCGGCGGCGCGCTGGCAGGCGGAGCGCCAGGCCTTGCGGCGCAGCAATCGCGCCTTCGGCGTGCGGCTGGCCAACGACCAGAGCCCCGACATGCTGGCCGATGACCTCGAGCGGCTGGCGCTGATCGCCCTCGACTTCCCCGACTTCGCCGACGGCCGCGCCTATTCCCAGGCCCGCCTGTTGCGCGAGCGCCATGGCTATCGCGGCGAGCTGCGCGCCGAGGGCGAGGTCTTGTACGACCAATTGCTGCCCATGCAGCGGGCCGGCTTCGATTCCTTCGACGTGGTCGGCCATGCCGATATCGCAGCGGCGCTGGCCGAGATGCCGGTGCGCTACCAGCCCACCGGCGCCGGCAAGGCGACGGCCCTTATCCAACGCCGGCGGGAAAGCCGCGTTGCCGCGCTTGAGGCCGAGCATGGCGACAAGGACGGCGAGGCACTGCTGCGCGCCATGATCAAGGATGCCTTCCCCGGCCGTATCGCCGTGGTCTCGTCGTTCGGGGCCGAGGCCGTCGTGATGCTGGAGATGGTGGCGCGCATCGATGCGGCGACGCCGGTGATTTTCCTCGAAACGGGCAAGCATTTTCCCGAGACCCTGGCCTATCGCCGCTCGCTGGTGGCCGAGCTTGGGCTCAGCGACGTGCGCGACATTTCGCCCGATCCGGTGGAGCTGGCGCGCGAAGACGCGGCGGGCGACCTCTGGCAGCGCGATCCGGACCGCTGCTGCCATTTGCACAAAGTCGCGCCGCTGGCGCGGGCGCTGGAAGGCTTCGACGCCTGGATCACCGGGCGCAAGCGCTTCCACGGCGACGTGCGCGCCGACCTGCCGACCTTCGAGGCCGACGGGATGCGCATCAAGATCAACCCGCTGGCGAGCTGGCCGGCCGACAAGGTCGAAGCCTGGATCGCCACGCGTGGCCTCAGCACCCATCCCCTGGTCGCCCAGGGCTATGCCTCGATCGGCTGTGCACCGTGTACGGCAGCGGCCGATGCCAGAAGCGGCCGCTGGAGCGGCAGTGAAAAAACCGAATGTGGAATCCATCTATGACCGACCATCTCGACGCCCTGGAAAGCCAGAGCATCTACATCCTGCGCGAGGCCTATGGCCGCATCTCGCCGACCGTGCTGCTGTGGTCGCTCGGCAAGGATTCCAACGTCATGCTGTGGCTGGCGCGCAAGGCCTTTTGCGGCCATGTGCCGTTCGAGGTGGCGCATGTGGACACCGGCATGAAGTTTCCCGAGATGTATGCCTTCCGCGACCGCTACGAGCGCGAATGGAACCTCGACCTGGTGGTGTGCGATTGCCCGCCGGTCGAGGAGATGGATGCCTCATTGCCGCCGGCCGCGCGCTCGGCCGCGCGCAAGACCGCCGGCCTCAAGGCGCTGATCGCCGAGCAGGGCTATAACGGGGTCATCGCCGGCATCCGCCGCGACGAGGAAGTGGTGCGCGCCAAGGAGCGCGTCTTCTCACCCCGCGGCAGCGATTCGCGCTGGGACTTCCGCGACCAGCCGGCCGAGCTCTGGGACCAGTACAAGACCGAGTTCCCGCCCGGCACGCATGTGCGCATCCACCCCCTGCTGAACTGGTCCGAGGTCGATATCTGGCGCTATGTGGCGCGCGAGGAGATTCCCGTCGTCGATCTCTATTTCGCCCGCGACGGCCTGCGCTACCGCTCGCTCGGCGACAAGGACATCACCGCGCCGATGGCGAGCGCGGCGGCGAATGTCGGCGAGATCATCACGGAATTGGAGACCACGCGCGTCTCCGAGCGCGCCGGCCGCGCCATGGACCACGAGGCCGAGGATTCCTTCGAGCGCCTGCGCAGCAACGGATACATGTAGCATGACATATATTGAGAGCAAGGCGGCGCCGCGGCTGCCGATCGTCATCGTCGGCCATGTCGACCACGGCAAGTCCACCCTGATCGGCCGCCTGCTGCACGATTCCGACAGCCTGCCCGAGGGCAAGGTCGAGGCGGTGCGCGAGATGTGCCGGCGCCGCGGCATGCCGTTCGAGTGGGCGTTCCTGATGGATGCCTTCCAGGCCGAGCGCGACCAGGGCATCACCATCGACACCACGCAGATCCAGTTCCGCACGGCCAGGCGGCCCTATCTCATCATCGACGCGCCGGGGCACCAGGAGTTTCTCAAGAACATGATCACCGGCGCGGCCAATGCCGCCGCCGCACTGCTGGTGATCGATGCCGAGGAAGGCGTGCGCGAGCAGACCAGGCGCCACGCCACCCTGCTCGGGCTGCTCGGCGTGCGCCAGCTCGCCGTGGTAGTCAACAAGCTCGATCGCATCGATTTCGATCAGGCGCGCTTTGCCGCCGTGGCGGACGATGTGCGCGACTATCTCGGCGAACTCGGCCTTGAGCCGAATGCGATCATCCCGGTGTCGGCGCGTGGCGGCGACAATGTCGGCAGCGCCAGCGACAAGACGCCCTGGTATGACGGCCCGACCGTGCTGCAGTCGCTCGACGGATTTACGGCCCGCCCGCAGGCGGACGAACAGCCGCTGCGCCTGCCCATACAAGATGTCTACAAGTTCGACGAGCGCCGGCTCATCGCCGGGCGTATCGAGAGCGGGCGCTTGCGCGTCGGCGACGAGCTGGTCTTCGCGCCTGACGACAAGCGTGCGCGCATCGCCAGCATCGAGAGCTGGAACGTGGCGCTGCCGCAAGTGACGGCGGCGGCGGGCCAATCGGTGGCGCTGACCCTCGACCAGCAGATCTTCGTCGAGCGCGGCGCCATTGCGCACGCGCCCGAGGCGGCACCGCTGGCGGCGCGGCGCCTGCGCGCGCGGCTCTTCTGGCTCGCCCGCGAGCCCTTGGAGGAGGGCCGCGAGCTGACCTTGAAGATCGGCACCGCGCAGCATGCCGTCACGGTGACGTCGATCCGCAGCGTGCTCGATATCGAAAGCCTGAAATCGCGACCCTCGCCGCGCGCGGCGCGCAACGAGATCGCCGAGGTGGTGCTGGAGAGCGACCGCCCGCTGCCCGTCGATGCCCATGACGACAATGCGGCCACGGGCCGCGGCGTGCTGGTTTCCGAGTATGATGTGGTCGGCGGCTGCGTCATCCTCGGCGAGGCCGGGCCGGCCGCCGAGCTGCACGCGGTGGCGCACCAGATCGATGCCCGCGACCGCGCCGCATCGCATGGCCACAGCGGCGGCGTGATCTGGCTCACCGGGCTTTCGGGCGCCGGCAAATCGACCCTCGCCATGGACCTCGAAGCGCGGCTGTTCGGCCGCGGCGTCCGCGCCTTCGTGCTCGACGGCGACAATCTGCGCAAGCGCCTCAGCAGCGACCTCGGTTTTGCGCCCGAGGACCGGGCCGAGAACATCCGCCGTGTCGCCGAAGTGGCGCGCCTGTTCGCCGCAGCGGGCATGGTCGCCGTCGTCGCCCTGATCTCCCCCTTGCGCGCCGACCGCGACCGTGCCCGCGCCCTCGTCGGTGAAGGCTTCCACGAGGTGCATGTGCGCGCCGGCCTCGAGACCTGCGAGCGCCGCGACCCCAAAGGCCTCTACGCCCGCGCCCGCGCCGGCCGCATCGCCGGCTTCACGGGCATCGACGCGCCTTACGAGCCGCCACAGGCGCCGGAGCTGGTGATCGATACCGAAGCCACCGCCATCGCCGCCTGCCAGGAGGCGCTCGCCGCCTATGTCGAAGCCGCGGTGGCCCTGTGAGACGCTTGCCGCGCCTGCCCGTCCAGCCCACGGTGGTCAGCGGCTGGCAGGCCTGGGACAGGCTCGCCGACGACCCCGACTCCGTCCTCGTCGATCTCGGCTCGACGGGCGCCCCGGACCTGCGCGAGCTCGGCAAGGTGGCGTTGCGCGGCGAGGCCAGACCCGCCGACCGCCGCGCGCCCGTCTTCCTGCTCAGCCAGACCGGCAGGCGCGCCCGCGAGGTGGCGGCGGACTGGCTGGCGGACGGCTATGCCGAGGTCGCCGTGGTCTGGCAGGGTGCCGCCGGCTGGCAGGCCCTAGGCCTGCCCTGGACGCAGCCGGCGCAAGCCCAGGTGGCCCAGCAGCAGGGTGAAACAGGCGAGCACGAAGAGCTTGTTGATGAACCAGTTGGTGGTCCAGATGGTCCACTCGGGCGCCTTCAGGAATAGCGCCAGCTTGACCGCCACGATGACGATCTCGGCCAGCGACACGCCGAGCGCCAGGGCCATGGTGTAGCGCGGCTGCGCCAGCAGCGCCCAGGCCAGCCAGAGGTGCGCCAGCCACCAGAAATCCCACCAGATATAGGTCGCGAGCGGCACCCCTTCGGCCAGGGCATAGGCCACCGGAAAGGCGAACTTGACCGTCACGGTCCAGGCCGCGAGCAGGATCAGAAAATGGGCGATAAAGCGGATCACGTGGCGAGACGGGCGTGCGCGTCGGCCGTCAGCGCGGCGATGTCGAGGCCGTGCGGGCAGGCACCGTGGCAGCTCTTGTGCGAGCACTCTGTGCAAGCCGATGCGCCATCGCCGAGCCCGGCATAGTCCGTCCGCGCCAGCGCCGCGTCGCCGTAATCGGTGGCGTACATGCGCGTGCGCAGCACCTCGGTGATGGCGACGCTTGCGGGGCAGGCTTGCGCGCAGGCGCCGCAGCCGGGGCGGCAATAGCGCCTCTCCTGCAGCGCCGAATAGCGCGCCAGCAGGCCGAGATCGCCGGGACGCAGCGCCTGGCCGCCGGACGCGGCCATGTATTCGTCGATCAGCGAGCGGCTGGTCATGGAGACGATCAGCGCATCGACGCGCGGGCTCGACAGCACCCAGCGGAAGGCGGCCTGGGAATAGCTGCCCCCCGACCGCTCGAAGGGCCGCATGTCGTTGAGCCGCGCGCCCATCAGGGTCTTCATGGCGATGACGCCGACGCCGTTGGCCCTGGCCTTCTCCAGCACCCGCGGCAGCTCGGGCTGGATCGAGACATAGTGCAGGGCGTGGCGCACCTGGGACGCGAAGTCCGGGTCCTGGGCGAAGGTATAGGCGGCGAGCACGACGTCGGCGAGGTCGTTGTCGAGGGCGAAGTCCAGGCATTCGGTGAGCGACGAGCCGTGGCCCGAGACGCCGCGGAAACGGATCTTGCCCTGTTCCCTGGCGCGCTCGGTGAAGGCCTGCCATTCGGGATTGCGCAGGCGCGCCACGTCGTTGACCGAATGCAGGAAATAGATGTCGAGATAATCGGTGTTGAGGCGGCGCAGGCTGCCTTCGAGCGCCGCCATCATGTCGGCTTGGCTATCGCGCGCGCCCGCCTTGGTCTTGGACGCCAGCACGACGCGGTCGCGAGAGCCGGCCAGGCCCTCGCCCATGGCGCTCTCGGCGGCGCCGAAGCGATAGCCCTCGGCGGTGTCGAAATAGCGCACGCCGCGGTCCAGCGCATGGCGGATCAGATCGGGATCGGCCGAGCGGCTCGAGCCGAAGCCGATATCGGAGACCTCGAGCCCGGTGCGCCCGAGGGGGACCGTATGCGTTGCCGCCGCGCCGCGCCGCGGCACCACCGCGCCCAGCGCCAGGGCGCCAACACCGAGAAACTGTCGCCGGTCGAGCATCGCCGCCTCCACGGGTTCGGGCCGAGTCTACGTGCCGGCGCGGGCTTGTTCAATGCACCCGGCGCAGGGTAGTCTCGGGTCATGCGCACCCTCTGCACCATGCTGATCGTCCTGTTTGCCCTGACCGGCGAGGCGTTGGCCTGCGACGAGGCCGGGGAAGACCTGGCAAGCTTCCTGGCGGGCAGCTATTCGCTGATCGGCCGCGAGCCCCAGCACGGCGCGCCTTACACCGGCGCCGCGACGCTGAGGGCCGATGGCTGCCGCCTGACTTTCCTACGCTGCGTCGGCGGCGAGCGTGTTATCGGCACCGCGCGCCTCGCCAGCCGCACCGCCGACGAGATCCCGGTGCTCGAGACCCGCTACCGTATCGGCCCGCGGATCGTCCAAGGCGTCTTTCTGATAGCCGGCGACCTCGACAACTACGCCCTGCTCAACGGCAAATGGATTATCGGCGAACCCTCCGGCAGCCCCGGCCGCGAGCACTGGTACGTCGAGCGCGATGGTGACTTTGCGGACGAGGACCCGCAGCCGGTGTGTGAGTAACCCTCACCCCGGCTTCTGCCCCCGAACAGGGCCATGGTCAGGTATCGCCAGTGGCAGGAGACCTCCGCGAAGCCGATCTCGCGCAGCCATGCCAGCTGGTCGGGCACGGGGGCGGGGTTGTCCTGTTCGGTGTGTTCCTCGAACCAGCTCATGTCGTCATGGCCGTGGGCGGCGACGCCTTGCGAAGTTTTGGGGTCGAAGTTTTGGGGTCAGGTCTTTCATTTTGACTATTTATAGCGCACTATGTATAGTCAAAATGAAAGACCTGACCCCACCTTAAGAGCCTTTCACCCCGGCTTCTGGCCGCCCAGCAGGGCCATGGTCAGGTATTGCCAGTGGCACGAGACCTCCGCGAAGCCGATCTCGCGCAGCCATGCCAGCTGGTCGGGCACGGGCGCGGGGTTGTCCTGTTGCGTGTGTTCCTCGAACCAGCTCATGTCGTCATGGCCGTGGGCGGCGACGCCCTGGCGGTAGATGGCGTTGTAGCGCGCATCGAGGCTCGGCGTCGGCGCCAGGATGACGTCGCGCAGCAGGAAGATGCCGCCGGGCTTGAGGGCCGCGAAGATCTTGGCGAAGCTGGCGCGCTTGTCGGCGTGGGAGAGGTGGTGCAGGGCGAGGCTGGAGACCACGACGTCGTAGCCCTCACCGATCTCGGCCGCGGGGAAGCGGCCTTCGCGCACCGTGGCACGGGCGCCGAGCCTGGCCAGGTTGGCCGCGGCCTGCTCCAGCATCTCGGGCGACAGATCGATGGCCAGCATGGTGGCGTTGGGGAAGGCGTCGAGCAGGCAGCCGGCGACCATGCCCGTGCCCGTGCCCACGTCGAGCGCCTTGAGCGGCGCCTCCTGCGGGAAGGGGATGAGGTCGAGCATGAGCTGGTTTATCTCGTGATAGAACGGCACCAGGCGCGGAATAAAGTCCTCGTAGGCTTCCGCCCGGTCGCCGAAAAATTCGCTCGCCTGCTGGTCCCTCATGTGCCGCCCCACATCCTCTTGCTGGCAATGCCTGCGCCTTCGCTCAGCGCCGCGAGCTTTGCCCATACCACATCCTCGGCCACGAAGGCATCGCCGGCCAGGGTGCTGAAGCCGCAATCGGTGCCGGCCAGCACGCGCTCTCGGTCGCCGACGGCGGCAACCACGCGCTCCAAGCGCTCGGCCACCCATTCGGGATGCTCGACGTAATTGGTGGTGGTGTCGATGAGGCCCGGAATCACCAGCATGTCGGGCGGCAGACCCGAGGTCGATAGCGTCTCCACCTCATGCGCGTGGCGCGGATTGGCGAAAGGCAGGCAGATGGCGCCCGCGCGCGCCTCCGCCATCAGCGGCAGCACGTCGGCGCAGGCGACATCGTGCACATGCGGGCTGTTGCGGTTGCCCCAGCAGGCGTGCAGGCGGATCTTTTCGGTTGGGATGTCGGCGGTGGCCTCGTTGATGGCGGCGATATGCCGCGCGACGAAGCCCTGGAACTCGGCCAGGCTGTGATCCTGGAAGAAGGTGGCGCGCTCCATGGCGAGATCGGGCGCGTCGATCTGCAAGAGATAGCCGCGCGCGATTATGGCGTCGTATTCCGTCTTCAGCTCGCGGCTCAAGGCCGTGAGATAGGCGTCGTGGCTGTCGTAATGGGCATTGAGCATGGTGGTGGCGACGATGCCGGGCGAGGCCGCGGTCATGAAGGTCTCGGCGAAGGCGCCCTGGTGCCCGGCCAGCGCGCGCTCGAAGGCATCGCATTCCTGGGCCAGCTGCGCCTCGCCGGCATAGGCGATCTCGCCTTGCGCCTGCGGTGCGTCCCACAGCCGCGCCCGGCGCAGGCCGTGGTCAGCTACCCATTGCCGCCAGACGGGGAAATTCTTCATGTCGAGGGTGATCGGGCGCGCCGAGGCGCCGCCATAGCCGCGCATGCGCCGCGCCACATAGGTCGAGAACGAGATGCGCGGCATCTCGCCGGCGTTGGCGACATCGATACCGGCGCTGGCCTGAGCGGCGACCACGGCACGCGTGGCGTCATCGACCGCGGCCTGAAACGCGGCAGCGTCGGGCACCCCTCCTTGGTCCTGCTGCAGCAGCAGCTCGGTCAGCACCGGCCCGCGCGGCAGGCTGCCCATATGGGTGACCAGAAATCGCTCGTCGCTTTGTTTCATCGCACGCCCCTCTTTCGTTGCTTGCTGACAGTCTAGCAGGAAGATGCCGCGGGGCGCCGGGGTGCTTGCGGGGTCGCACTTGGCGCACGCATTGCGCCAGGCACCGCCAAGCCGTACCATCGCCGATACGACGCCAGGCGCCCGCGGGGAGGACACGGCGTGAGCGAAGACGACGGACAAGACGGCATCACCGAGCGCGTCGCGGCGATTCTGGCGGCGGACGCCGTCGGCTACTCGCGGCTCATGGCCGATGACGAGAAGGCCACCATCGCGGCGCTGGATCGCGCGCGGGCGGTGTTTGCCGAGCATGTCGAGGGCAACCACGGCCGCGTGGTCGATACGGCCGGCGACAGCGTGCTCAGCATTTTCGAGACCACAGGCGGCGCCGTGCGGGCCTCGGTGGCGATCCAGGAAGGCCTGGCCGGGCTTAACGACGACGTTCCGGAGCCGCGCAAG
>CAZVDW010000716.1:0-5087 GCA_964625645.1 uncultured Rhodospirillaceae bacterium | reverse complement strand
ATCGCCTGCATGGCGCTCTGGCCGCCGGCCATCAACAGCGCGTCGCCGGCGTCGTAACGGCCCATCGCCGCCAGCGCCTCGGCGACCGTGTTGGGGCGGATATATTCTTCTATCGCTGCCGGATACATATTGCCTCCTGTTTATTCGGCGGTGCTGATTGCTAATAAAGCCAACGGCGCCGGTCGCGGCAAGCTCTTTCCATTTAACCGGCGAAGCGCGGCTCGGGAACGCCGCGTATGCCGAGGCCGGTGACAGCGAACAGGCCGCCGGCGAGATATTGCGGCTTGGTCTCGACGGCGAACAAGTCATGCACCGCCGGATGGCTGACGCGCGCCATCGAGGTGACGTAAAGCACGTCCATATTGGCGCCGCCGAAATTGACGCTGGTGACGTTTTTCACCGGCATGCCGATGCGCCGCTCGACCGAGCCGTCCGGCGCGTAGCGCACCAACTCGCCGCCGATGACCTGGGCGTTCCACAGACAACCCTCTTCGTCGACCGTCGAGCCGTCGGCGAGCCCGCTATCGTCCTTGGTGCTGGCGAAAAACCGCCGGTTGGAAACGCTGCCGCTTTCGATATCGTAATCGTAAGCCCAGAATTCCTCCTGGAAGGTATCGGCAAAATAAAAAATCTTGTCGTCGGGGCTCCAGCACGGGCCGTTCGAGCAGATAATGCCGTCATCGACCTTGGTGACGGAGAGGTCGGCATCGAGCCGCCACAGCCCGCATATCTTCAATTCTTCCTTGTCGTCCATGCCGCCGGCAAAAAAACGGCCCTTTCGGTCGCATTTCCCGTCGTTCAAACGGGTGCGCGGCTGGTCGGCCTCGATTTCGCTGATCAGTTCGTATTCGCCGCTGTCGAAATCGAAGAAATAGAAGCCGTCGGCGAGCGCCATCACGGCATTGCCGCCCTGCCTGAGAGCCATGGCGCCGACGTCCTTGTCGACGCGCCAATTCTCGACCTTGCCGGTCTTCGGGTCCATGCGCCAGACGGCGGGCTTGTCGACGCGCGGCCCGGTGCCGTCGACCCAATAGAGGCGGCCTTCCTCGACGTCCCATACCGGGCCTTCGCCGAGATGATTTTCGCACTCCAGCAGGCATTCGATCTTAACGCTCATGGTTCCCCCGTTTTATTTTGAATGTTTTCTATCATGGACGCAGCCGTCGGGCGAACCCATTGTCTCATCACCCGGCTGCGGGTATGAAAGGGCCAAGCAAAGACGGGAAATCAACAAGCCGAAGGAGAGCCGCAATGGCCGCCAGCCAAAAGGTCATCATCACTTGCGCCGTGACGGGATCGGTCCACACGCCTTCCATGTCGCCCTATTTGCCGCTGACGCCCGATGAGATCGCCACCGACGCGGTGGCGGCGGCCGAGGCCGGGGCCTCCATCCTGCATCTGCACGCGCGCAATCCCGAGGATGGCAGCCCGACGCCGGACCCCGATGTTTTCATGCAGTTCCTGCCGCGCATCAAGCAGCAGAGCGACGCCGTGGTGAACATCACCACCGGCGGCGGCCTCGGCATGACGCTCGATGAACGCCTGGCCGGACCCTTACGCGCCAGCCCGGAAATGTGCTCGATGAATATGGGGTCGATGAATTTCGGCCTGTTCCCCATCCTCGATAAGATGAAAGAGTTCAAATATGAGTGGGAACGCAAGCATCTCGAAATGACGAGAGATTTCATTTTTAAGAACACATTCAAAGATATAGAAGCATTGTTCAAAAGATTAGGTGAGGATCACGGCACCCGTTTCGAGTTCGAATGCTACGATGTCGGCCATCTCTATAATCTCGCCCATTTCGTCGACCGCGGCCTGGTCAAGCCGCCGTTCTTCGTGCAGACGATTTTCGGCATCCTCGGCGGCATCGGCGCCGATCACAAGAACCTCCTGCATATGCGCGAAATCGCCAACAAATTGTTCGGCGACGATTACCAATGGTCGATCCTCGCCGCCGGGCGCCATCAACTGCCCTTCGTCACCATGGGCGCGATCATGGGCGGCAATGTGCGCGTCGGCCTCGAGGACAGCCTCTATGCCGGCAAGGGCAAGCTGGCCAAATCCAATGCCGAGCAGGTCAGCATCATCCGTTCGATCATCGAAAACCTGTCGCTGGAAGTCGCCACCCCGACCGAGGCGCGCGAGATGCTGGCGCTGAAGGGCGGCGATATGGTGAAGTTCTAGGCGCCTTCGCACCGCGCCGCCGCCGTTTGGCATTACCGCGCGGTACGGCCGTACCATGAAAGTTCTGGTTCTGCAGAGCCATCTGAGCTCGGGCCCGGCCTATCTGGAAGAACCGGCGGAACGCTACGGCGCCGTGTTCGACGCCCGCATGCCGCATCTCGAAGCCGATCATGTGCTTCCCGGCGACGAAACCGGCCATGACGCATTCATGCTGCTGGGCGGCATCATGAATGCCGGCGATGTGGCGGAATTTCCCTGGCTCGAACAGGCCGCCAAGTTGGTGCGCCTGTTCACGGCGGCCGAAAAGCCGGTTATCGGCATTTGTCTGGGTGCGCAAATCGTCGCCCGCGCATTCGGCGCCAATACCTACGATCTGCCGGCTTCCGAGATCGGCTATATTCCGGCCCAATTCACCGCCGCCGCCTATAACGACGCGCTGCTCGGCCAGGATTTCGTCGAGCCGCTCTATTTGGCCGAATTTCACAGCCAGACTTTCGACATCCCGAACGGCGCAACGCAGTTGATCGAGGGCCTGAAATCCTGCCCCAACCAGGCCTTTCGCATCGCCGCCGCGACATATGCCTTCCAGGCCCATATCGAGGTGACGCCGGCATCCATGACCCATTGGGTGGAGAGTTCCGACAAGCTGGTGGCACAATATGCGCCCGATTTGCCGGCCAACCTGCCGCGGCTCCTGAATCTGCACCATTACGGCGCCCATGATTTTTGCTGGAAGATCGGCGCCGCCTGGTTCGCCCTCGTCGCCGAGCGCATGAAGCGGGGCTAAGCCATAGCGAACTATTGTCGCCGGTTTGCTTGCTGTAAGCTGCCCCTTGCAGGGAGTGTTTTCAGGGGGAGTAGGGGACATGATCATTCAATCCGTGCCCGAGGGGCAGGAATCCGGCGAGCGTTTCGTCATGAAATTGGCGGAGCATCTCGAACTGGTCGGGCAATTCGCGGAGAATTTCGGCAATGACAGATTCCAGGCACCGGAGCCGCGCGAGGAATTCCTCTATGCCTGCCGCTGGCACGACAAGGGGTGGCAGGACCTCGACGACAATCCGCCGCTCAATCAGGATACCGGCCTGCCGTATAATCTCGTCGAAACGCCGTTGCCGGTCATTCTACTGACCAGCGCGCGTTCGCCCGAGCATAACGAGGCGCGTCATCCCTATTGCGGGCTGATCGACAGCATGCACATTTGGGGGCTCTATAACGGGCGCTACGGAATGTCCGACAAGGTGCTGATCGAGATGATTCCGGATGAGCACCGCCTGCTCGCCGATGCCATGCTGAACAATGAATATCAGCGCCAGCAAAGGCTGAAGGCGGCGCTGGCCGCGGATTCGCGCTCCGCCGCCTGGGTCGAGGACGGGACGCTCTTCGCCAATTACAAGATCCTGCAGTTTTTCGACACGCTGGCGCTTTATTTCAATTGCACCCATGCCGGCGGGCGCGGGGAAGCGACTTACGAAAATGTGCCGCTGAAGGGCAGCACCGACACCAGCATCACCATTCGCCCGTTGAACGGCGATACTTACAGCCTCGAGCCCTACCCGTTCCGCCACAGCGCTATGGAGGTTTCCTTTCAGGGGCGTTATTTATCTCCCCTCGATGCCGGCGCCGAGCCCGATATGGCGGCGGTCATGCGCGATACGCCGACGGAGCGCCAAAATGCGACCCTGGTCGCCGCCTGAACAATTTTGATGCGGGGAGAGAAAAAGACATGAAAGCGGTTGTCATTCATCGCCACGGCGGCCCGGAAGAGCTCGTCTATGAGGATATCGAGACGCCTGAAATCGGGGCCAATGATGTCCTCATCAACTTGAAAGCGGTCGGGCTCAATCACTTCGACCTCGATGTGTGCGGTGGCATCTCCGGCTATCTCAGCCTCGACATGCCGCATATTCTGGGCTGCGAGGGGGCCGGCGAGATCGCCGAGGTGGGGAGCGCCGTCACGGCCTTCCGCGCCGGCGACCGGGTGATGCCGTTCCTCACCACGTCATCGGGGCAATGCCGCCACCGCATCTGCAACTGTGCGCTGGGCATGGACAATATCTGCCTCGATTTCGACAAGCTCGGCGTCACCCGCTGGGGCACCTATGCCGAATATGTCAAGGTCAGTCAGCATAATCTCATCCGCATGCCGGACGAACTGGCCTATCTCGATGCCGCCGCGACGCAAGTCGCCTATGCCACGGCGTGGGAGCTGGTGATCAACAAGGCGCATGTGCGCCAGGGCGAGGACGTGCTGATCAACGCCGCCGGCAGCGGCGTCGGCTCGGCGGCGATCCAGGTGGCGCGCCTCGCCGGCGCGCGCATCATCGCCACCGCCGGCTCGGACGAGAAACTGGCGCGCGCCCGCCAGATCGGCGCCGACGATGTGATCAACTACAACAAGACCGAGGATATCGCCGCGGCGGTGATGGATATGACCGGCGGGCGCGGCGTCGATGTCTGTATCGAGATGGTCGGCGGCAAGATTTTGCAGCAAAGCCTGGCCGCGCTCTGCCTCAATGGCCGCCTGTCGACCTGCGGCGCCCATGCCGGCGAGAAAGTCGAGTTGGACATGATCGAATTCTTCCGCAAGCAGATCACCATGACGAGCTGCCATTTCGCGCCCAAATCGACCAACACGGAAGTTCTCAGCCTGGTCGGCCAGGGCAAGCTCCGGCCGGTCATCGCCAAGGCCTTTCCGCTTGCCGAAATGCGCGCCGCGCACGAGCTTCTGGCCAGCCGCGATTTTTACGGCAAGGTCGTGCTCGAAGTCTGACGAGCCGTAGATGGCCGAAATATTACTGCGCGGGGTCTCCAAAATATTGTCGCGGAGATATCTCCTCGACAATGTCGACATGACCATGCGTCACGGCGAGCTGACGGTCATTTTCGGCGATTCGGAT
>CAZVDW010000715.1:0-5797 GCA_964625645.1 uncultured Rhodospirillaceae bacterium | reverse complement strand
ATCCGCCAACAGGAGGCCGGCGATCCCGGCCCGGCGGCGGCGGGGATCTACCCCGAGGGTGACGACCTCCGCCTCGTCGCCGAGCAGGCGCCACAAGACAAAACCCACCGGCCCGTCCGCCATGGCGATCGCAGCGACGCTGCCGGGCGTGCAAAGCAGGCTGGTGAAGGCTGCCGCGTCCCAGCTTACCGGGAAACAGAGCCGATGCAGGGCGGCCAGGGCCTCGGCATGGGCGGGACCGGCGACGACGAGGCTTGGGCTGATCACCGGGCGCCCGGCAATCGCGCGTCGGGCGGGCGCAAATAGAGCGGAGCGACCGGCGCGCCAACGGCCGGCAGCGGGCGCCGGGCCGCCAGCGCCGCCGCGACCCGCGCATCCGGGCAGCCGTCTCCCGGCAAGGCCGTCGCACCCTCGCCGAGCAAGGCGGCCATTTGCGCCGCGGCCGTTCCCACCACCTGGACCGGCGCGCGCCAAGGCTCGGCCGCCAAGGTTTCGGCGCTGCGCGCCGCCGCCGCGCCAAGAGGCGACAGGTCGGGCGCGAAGACCTGGCCATAAATCTCGCCGCGGCGGGCGTCGATCGCCGCCATGATGCTGCCGCCACGCCGCGCCGCCGGCACGGCAGCCGCCAGCACCTCCAACGTGGTCAGGCCGATCAGGGGTCGCGCGGCGGCGAGCGCCAAGCCCCGTGCCGCCGCCAAACCGATGCGCAGGCCCGTGAAGGTCCCCGGGCCGCGGCTGACGGCAAAGGCATCGAGGTCGGCATAGGCCAGGCCCGACGCGGCCATCACCTCCGCCACCATGGGCAGCAAGGCTTCCGCATGACCGCGCGCCATCAGCCGGCGGCGCGCCACCGCGACACCATCGTCCGCCCACAGCGCGACAGAGCATGCCTCCATCGCCGTATCCAGCGCCAGCAGCCGCATCAGGCGCCCCTGGCCATCGCCGGCCGGCTCTGATAAGGCCGGCCGCCATGCCTTTGATCACAATCGAGCCGCCTGCCTTCGACGTCACCGTCACCATGGCCTATGCGGGCGCGGACAATTTCACCGGCGCGCCGGTCTACAGCCGTGCCGCCTGCTATCTGCACCCGGATGCCGCGGCCTGTCTCGCCCACGCCATCGCCGCCGCCGGCCAGCTTGGCCTGCGGCTGCAAGTCTTCGACGCCTTCCGCCCGGCCGAGGCGCAGTGGGCGCTGTGGTGCCACACGCCGGACCCCGACTTCCTCGCCGATCCGCGGCGTGGCTCGCCCCATTCGCGCGGCGTGGCGATCGACGTGACCCTGCTCGACGCGAGCGGCCGGCCGCTCGCGATGGGAACGCCATTCGATCATTTCTCGCCTCTTTCGCACCATGGCGCGCACGGCGTATCGGATGCGGCGCGGCGCAACCGGCTGCTGCTGCTCGGCCTGATGACCGAGGCGGGCTGGGATTTCTATCGCAATGAGTGGTGGCATTATCAGCTTTTCGACTCGCGCCGCTATCCGCTTCTCGACGACCGCGCAGCGGGCACGCGCATGATGGCTTATACCAAGGCTCAAACGACCTGACAGACGTCTTCGAAGGCGAAGCGCGGGTGACGGGAAAAGAGCCCCTGCGGGTCGCCATGGCCGATGCAGCAGAGGAAATTCGAGCGGTAGGTGGTGCCGGCGAAGAATTCCTCGTCGACGCCGGCATTGTCGAAACCCGACATCGGCCCGCAATCGAAGCCCAAAGCACGCGCCGCGATCAGCAGATAAGCGCCCTGCAGGGTACCGTTGCGCAGGGCGGTAAGGCGAATGTGCTCCTCTTTGCCGGCAAACCAGGGCCGCGCGTCCTCGTGCGGAAACAGCTTGTGCAGGTGATCGTGGAAGGCGAGATCGTGGGCGATGATGGCGGTGACGGGTGCCGTCATCGCCTTCTCGACGTTTCCCGCCGTCAGATGCGGGCGCAGCCGCGCCTTGCCCTCGTCGCCGCGCAAAAAGACAAAGCGCGCCGGACAGCTATTCGCCGTGGTCGGGCCCATGCGCGCCAAGTCGTGGATCGCGCGCAGGTCCGCCTCGCCGACCGTCTCGTCACGCCAGCGGTTATGGCTGCGGGCCTCGCGAAAGATCAGGTCGAGAGCGTTGTCGTCGAGAGCTCGCATCGCACCGCGTCTCCGTTTCAGAGAATATCGCTCGGGCAATCCGGTCGCGCGGCTTGCCTTCCGAAGTCTGGCACGCTAAGTGTCACCCCGTCGAGATCGAAGCCGGCGCGTACCCGATTATGACAATGAAACAGGGACATGTCGGCTTCTTAAAGCCGCGGCGTGCGCGCCGCAGAGGTGCTGTTGCGCTTATCGCAGCGGCGCTTCTGGTAATGCTGTGCGCCATCTTGCCGGCGGCTGCGGACGATTCCGCCGTGATCTTGTCCTACCATCGATTCGCCGCAGAGCCGGGCCGGCTGACGACGACGCTGGCGGAGCTCGACGCCCATATCGAGCGGCTGCAAGCCGGCGGCTACCAGGTACTGCCGCTCAGCCGGGTGGTGGCGGCGCTCGGCGGCGGCCTGCCTTTGCCCCAGCGCACGGTGGCCATCAGCATTGAAGGCGGCCACGAATCGGTGCCCCGGCTGGCCTGGCCGCGCTTCAAGGCAGCGGGCTTTCCCTTCGCCGTCATGGTGACGACCGACGCCATCGACCGCGGTGCCAACGCCGCCGGCTGGGACAGCCTGCGCGAAATGGCATCGGCCGGCGTCGAGATCGGCACTCATGGCGCGTTCTACCGCTCACAAGTGGGGCGCGGCAGCGCCCGCGTGGTGGCCGACCTGACGCTCGCCCGGCGCCGCATCACGGAGGAGATCGGCGCGCCACCGCGGCTTTTCTCTTACGCTTATGGGCAATATGACCAACATGTGCGCGATCTGGTCGCGGAGCATGGCTTTGTCGCGGCCCTGGGCCAGCAATCCGGCCCGGCCCATTCGGGGAGCGACCTCTACGCCCTGCCCCGTTTTTCCGTGTTCGGCGCCTTCGCCGAGCCCGCGCGCTTCCGCCTGGTGCTCGACGTGCTGCCGTTGCCGGTCAGCGAGCTGGTGCCGGCATTGCCCATTATCGCCGGCAACCCGCCGCCGATCGGTTTTACCGTGGCCGAGGGAATAGAGCCTTTGGATCGCCTCGCCTGCTTCGTGGGGGGCCTCGGTCAGGTGGCCCTCGACCGCCTAGGTGCGCGCCGTTTCGAGCTGCGTCTGGACGCGCCCCTGGCCGCCGGCCGGGCGCGCATCAATTGCACCATGCCCGCGCGCGACGGCGGCTGGCGCTGGCTCGGGCTACACCTTGTGGTGCCGGAGTAATACCAAGGCTCACTAGACGGCGCGGACTTCCATGACCTCTGGCACGTAATGACGGAGCATGTTCTCGATGCCGCCCTTGAGGGTGGCGGTAGAGCTCGGACAGCCGGCGCAGGCGCCATGCATCTCGAGCAGCACGACGCCATTCTCGAAGCCGTGGAAGATGATGTCGCCGCCGTCCTGCGCCACCGCCGGGCGGACGCGGGTATCGAGCAGCTCCTTGATCTGGTCGACCACCTCCGCATCGGCTTCGGCAAAGGCGCCGCCTGCGCCGACGTCTGCGCCATCCGAATCGCTGAGCAGCATCGGCGCGCCGGCCACATAGTGCTCCATGATCACGCCGAGAATGGACGGCTTGAGCAACTGCCACTCGGCCGCGTCGGCCTTCGTGACGGTAACGAAGTCCGAGCCGAGGAACACACCGCTGATGCCATCGATGAGGAACAAGCGCTCGGCCAGGGGCGAGCGGCGGGCCATGGTGGTATCGGTAAAGTTGGCCGTGCCGCTAGCCATAACAGCCTCGCCGGGCAGAAATTTCATGGTCGCCGGGTTCGGCGTCGGTTCGGTTTGGATGAACATGTGGCCTGCTCCGTTGCGTTCTTTGCGAAACGCGTTGATCGGTTTCGTCAGATATCTCAGTGTATAAGTCGGTTAATTGAGGTTCCAGGTCAAGAGCCGGGCCTCGCGCTCAGGTGAGCTTGAGAAGCTGCTCCTCGGTAAGGTTGCCCGGCACGATGGTGAGCGGAATGGTCAAGCGCTTGGTCGCTTCACCGGAGAGGCGGCGCACCAGCTCGTTCGAGCCCTGGCCTTCCGGCGCCACGCCAAGCACCAGAATGTTGATGGATGGGTCTTCCTCGATCAGTTTGAGGATCTCGTCGGCGCGGCGGCCTTCGCGCACCTCCAGCATGGGCCGGATGCCGACCTGTTCCTGAACCTCGCCGGCAAGCTCCTGGAGGATCTGCTCCGCTTCCTCGCGGCGTTCCTCGCCCATCAGCTTCTCGATCGCCACCCAGTGCTGGAAATCGGCCGGCTCGATGACATAGAGCATTACCAGATGGCCGTCGGTGTTGTGCGTGCGCAAGGCCGCGAAGCGCAAGGCTATGCGGCTATCCTCGCTGTCGTCCACGCAAACCAGGAACTTGACCCGGCCAGCGATATGCTCGGCCACTTCCGCCATGAATCCTTCAACTCTTTCGGAACACCACGCCCGCCAGCCATCCTGCCATCAGCGCCACCGCCACCGCAAGCAGGCCGTAAAGCACCGGCTGCTGGCGCGAAAAGCCGAACATGGCGGCGCCGAAGCCCGATTTGGAGACCTGCAGCGCCGTGGTCCGCTTGCTGAGCAGCACGCCATCCTCGAAGAGATAGATATCGGCGTGGAACAAACCAGTCGGCACACTGGCGGGAAAGGAGAATGTGGTGCGAAACAGCCTTTTGCCGACACGCCCGAGCGGCGCCACGCCGGCACGCACCAGGCCCTGGCGCTCGAGGATGCGCGGCAAGGCATCGCGGAATTCGTCCAACTCACTGCCATCGCCCTCGAAGGATGGCGCCAGATGCACGTTCTCGAAGCCGATCCTGTGCTCGGCGAGCAGTCCTGCGGCCGCGATCTCCGCCAGCGGCCGGCTGGCGGCGACCGCGTAATAGCCCGGCGCGGCGGCAAAGGTTACCTCCTCGCGGTTGAGCCACATGCCCGCGGTGCGTGCCTTGCGGCGCACCACCACGGCTTCCTCGGGCCCGCGCAGAACCACCACCACGTCGCCGTCGCCGTCATGGGTGCCGAACAAGAGCACTTCGGTGCCGGTAAAGCCCGAGGTAATGGCGATCTTATGGGAGCTGAGATCGGCAACCACGGTCTGCGCCAGTGCCGGCACCGCGGCCAAGCAGCCGCAAAAGCCCAGAATGCCTGGCAGCCGCCTCATTCGATCACCGGCGTGACGCTGAAGAGGTCATCGGGCTCGACCACCAGATCGATGCCGAGCTTGGTGCAAACCGCAAGCACCAGCAGCGCCAACAAGCCGCGCAATTGCTCGCCGCGCAAGGCCGCGCCCAAACGGCTGCCGAACTGGGCGCCAACCACCGCGCCGGCCAGCAAGAGCAGGGCCAGCACCATGTCGACGGTCTGGTTGGTCGCGGCATGCAGCACGGTCACGATGGCCGTGACGAAAATGATCTGGAACAGCGAGGTCCCGACCACCACCGAGGTCGGCATGCCGAGCACATAGATCATCGCCGGAATCATGAAGAAGCCACCGCCGACGCCCATGATGGCCGCCAACATGCCGACGCCAAAGCCGATCGCCGCCGGCAACAGCGCGCTGATATAGAGCTTCGACTTACGAAAGCGCATTTTCAACGGCAGCCCGTGCAGCCAGGTGTGCTGGTGCAGCTTGCGCCGGGGCGCGCCTTTTTGCCGCCGCCGCATGGTGTTGGCGCTCTCGACCGCCATCAGCAGCCCGACAATGCCGAGAAAGCCGACATAGGCGATCGAGATGGCG
>CAZVDW010000714.1:0-3225 GCA_964625645.1 uncultured Rhodospirillaceae bacterium | reverse complement strand
GATGCCGGTCAGGCCCGCATGGGTGTTGCGGATGATCGGCAGCAGGCGATAGAGAAACAGCGCGGCGATGGCCGGCGGGCCGCCGATGCCGAGCAGCGGGATCATGAACACGAACAGCGCCAGCGACGGGATGGTCTGGGCGATGCCGGCCGCGGCCAGCAGAACCTGCCCCGTACGCGGCCGCCGCGCCGCCAGCACGCCAAGCGGCAGGGCGATGACGATCGCCGCGCCGAGCGAAATCGCGACCAGGGCCAGGTGATCGAGGGTGTTGCGCCAGAGATCGGCGAGCCAGCTCGGCTCGGCGGTGTCCACCGACACGCCCAGGAAATCGGCGGCGACCCGGCTTTCGGCCTCGCCGTCGAGCTTCACCCGCGCATTGAGGCCGGCCATGGTCGCGGCATCGATGGTTCCGGCCAGCGCGTCAATGCCGGGCACCAGCGCAGCCGCCTCCGGGCGTGTCAGGATCACCGCCTCGTAGACCGGGAAATGGCCGAGATCGTCGGCCAGCACGGCAAGGCCGTAATAGGCGATCTCGGCATCGGTGGAATAGAGGTCCATGGCGTCGATATCGCCGGATTCGAGGCCGCGATAGGCGAGGTCGTGGTCGAGCCCGGTGACGTCGGTCTGCGGCAGGCCGTAGCGCTCGCGAAGCGCGGGCCAGCCGTCGCCGCGGTCGAGGAACTCGTTGCCGAAACCGAATATGAGGTCGGGCCAGCGCCGCAGATCCGAGATCGTTGCTATGCCGAGCCTCTCCGCCGTCTCGGGTCGCATGCCTATGGCATAGGTGTTGTTGAAGCCGAGCGGCGCGCTCATGGCGATGCCCTTGGCGGCCAGCGCTTCGCGAATGGCCTCGATGCCCGTCAGCGCCGGGCCGCCCTCGTCAGCGAGAATCTCGTGCGTGATGGTGCCGGTATATTCGGGATAGGCGTGGATATCTCCGACCAGCAGGGCGTCCCAGAGGATACGCGTGCCGCCGAGCCCGCGCTTGTGCTCGGGCGCGGCGCCGGCCTCACGGCCGAGGTGAACGAGAATCTCGCCAAGCACCACGGACTCGGTGAAAGATTTGGAGCCGATGACTATGCGGTCCTGCGCTGCGGCGGGTGCGGCAAGACAAAGCAGGAGGGCCAAGCGCGCGATCATGGCGCGAGCATGCTGCGCTGGGCGGCGGCGAAGGCTTCGACGAACGGCTCCGCCGGCCGCGATACGAGATCGTCCGCCGTGCCGCTTTGCACGATGCGGCCGTCCCGCAGCAGCACGATGCGGTCGCCGAAATAGGCCGCCTCGCCAAGGTCGTGAGTGACCAGCACCACGGTCTTGGCGAGTGAGCGAAAGATGGCGCGCAGGTCGGTCTGCAGGTCATGGCGCACCATGGGGTCGAGCGCACCCAGCGGCTCGTCGAGCAGCAGCACGTCGGGGTCGAGCATCAGCGCCCGCATCAGGGCGACACGCTGGCGCTGGCCGCCGGAAAGCTGCGCCGGGTAGCGCGACAGTATCTCGCCCGGCAGCCGCACAAGCTCAGCCAGCGCCGCCAGGCGGGCGTCGATGCGCTGCCGGCTCCAGCCCAGCTGCCGCGCCATCAAGGCCACGTTGCCGTGCGCGGTGAGGTGGGGGAACAGGCCGCCGCCCTGCACCACGTAGCCCATGCGGCGGCGCGCCTCGCGGCTCAGCGGTGCAGCGTCGAAGGCGACACTGCCGGCTTGCGGCGAAAGCAGGCCCAGCAGCAGGCGCAGCAAGGTCGACTTGCCGCAGCCCGACGGCCCGATCAGCACCGTGGTCTCGGCGGGCGCGAAATCGAGGCCGAAGTCCTCGAACAACGGATCGCCGTCGAAGCCGAAGCGCAGGTGCGAAAGCGCGAACATGGCGCAAGCATAGCCGATGTCGGGGCGATCATGGCATTGTGCACCTGAACCCGTTCGCGGAGGGGGCGATGGCCGACGACGAGATGTGGGTCTTTTTCGATCAGCCGGAGGAGCGCCGCTGGCTCGACTATTGGCGCGATTTCGTCGCCAGCAAGCCCGGCGCCGATCGCGATGCCGTTGAGCGCCTGTCGCCGGCCTTGCTGCTCTATGTGGGTATCAGGCTGCGCGAGGCATCCAATACCGGCAAGGGTGCCGGCGAATACAAAAGCTTCCTGCGCGCCGTGGGCGGTGCCGGCGACAGCGACTGGTACGACGCCAAGGCCGAGATGGCGGCCGCCGCGGTCAGCCAGCAGCTGATCCTGGACTCGCTGCCCGAGCTGGCGGCGGGCGAGCTTGGCCCCGGCCACGAGCCTTTCGAGGAATGGCTATCCGAACACCGCGCCCGGTATGAGCTCTACGGCGGCGTGCCATGAAGATCACCGGCCTCGACCATATGGTGCTCACCGTCGGCGACATGGAACGCAGCTGCGATTTCTATCGCAAGGTGTTAGGGCTCGAAGTGGCGATATTCGCAGGCGGGCGGCGGGCGCTGACTTTCGGCAGCCAGAAGATCAACCTGCACCAGGCCGGCGAGGAGATAACACCCAACGCGCCGGCCGCGGCCCCCGGCACCGGCGATATCTGCTTCGTCACCGAGACCCCCATCGACGAGGTGGTCGAGACGCTGAACACCTATCTCGTCGAGATCGTGCACGGCCCGACCCCACAGAACGGCGCCCGCGGGCCCATGCGCTCGGTCTATTTCCGCGACCCCGACGGTAATCTCGTCGAGGTGGCCAATTACGCCGAGGGCTGAGCGGGCTATTTGTGGATGACGCCGTCCGGATAGAAGGCGGCGAAGGCAAAGGCGAAGTCGACGCTGTAGGGAATGTCCTGCCAGTCGTTGTATTCGGCCAGTCGCTGCACGATGACGCTGCCGACATCCTTGCCTGTGGAGATGTCCCGCGTATCGACCGCGGATGCCTGCCCCGGCGACCAGCGCAGGCGCAGGTCATCGATGACGATCTCGCCCTCGCGACGCACCAGGTCGAGGCTCCAGGCCTCGTCGCCGACACGCACCACACGGGCGAGCGCCGCGATTCCTTCCGGCAGCGGTCCGCCGTACAAAAAGGGTCGCGGCATCGAATCGTAGCCGTCATAGGGCGTGTAGCCGTAGCGCCGGGCGTGATCGCCCACCAGCACCGTGCCATCCGGCGCGCGGGCGCGGAAGTCGGCAAAGGATTCGAGGCGTGCGGGAATCATCTCGAGCAGGGTCCCCGTCAGCTCACCAATGATCGCCTCGCCAAGGAATTGCTGCCACCAGCTC
>CAZVDW010000713.1:0-1637 GCA_964625645.1 uncultured Rhodospirillaceae bacterium | reverse complement strand
CCCAGGCCAGTCCGACCTCGGGCTCGAGAAAGGCGTGCTCGATGAACTGCGTCCGGAAGCTGTTCTCGATGACCCTATCCGCCTTTGCGAAACCCGCCTCGACGTCGCCCTTGCGGATGCGGTAGCTGCCGACCCGGTTGTCGGTGCCCTGCACGATGACCGCACCGGGCTTAAGCGCATCGGCGGGGTCGAACACGCCGGGCCGCGGATCGAGGTCAAAGTCGATCAGTTCGCAAGCCTGCTCGCATAGGGCGGGGGTTCCCGCCGCGATCAAGGCCAGCGGCTCGCCATGGTAGCGTACCCGTTCGCGCACCAGGATCTGCTGGTCGGTGGCCAGCCGCGCCTGTCCGGTCTGGCCCGGAATGTCGGTGGCCATCCGCCGGTCGGGCATATCGGCGCCGGTCAGCACGCAGGCCACGCCGTCGAGCGCCCGCGCCTTGCCGGCGTCGAGCCGCTTGAGGCGGGCGCTGGCCAGCGGGCTGCGCAGCACCTTGGCGTGCAGCATGCCGGGCATGGTGTAATCGCCGGCATAGGGCGTCGTGCCGAAGGCCTTGCCCGGCGCGTCCGTGCGCACCAGGGGTTGGCCGAGCTGGCGGTACTGGACGTTGGCGCCGGTGCCCGGCGCTTCGCTTTGCCCGCTCATCGCTCCCCCCCTTCGCCGCGCAGGCGTGCCGCCGCATCGCGCACCGCGGCGATGACCTTGCCGTAGCCGGTACAGCGGCACAGATTGCCGCTCAAGGCGAGGCGGATGTCGTCGTCGCTCGGCTCGTTGGTGTCCGCCAGCAGGGATTGGGCCGCGACGATCAGCCCCGGCGTGCAATAGCCGCACTGCACGGCGCCGAGCTTGATGAAGGCGTCGTGCAACGGGTGCGGCGCGTCGCGGCTGCCCAATCCGCTCACCGTGGTAATGGCGCGGCCTTCGGCCATCCAGGTGAGCGTCAGGCAGCTATCGACGGCGACGCCGTCGAGCAGCACGGCGCAGGCACCGCAATCGCCTTTCTCGCAGCCGCTCTTGACCTCGACATGGCCCAGCGTACGCAGGGTTTCGAGCAAGGTTTCCGAGGCAGGCGCGGTGACCTCGCGCCGGCGTCCGTTGATCTCAAGGGTGAGGGCACGTTTGGCCGTCATCGCAAATCTCCCGTTCCGGTAAGCTGGTCCCACGCCTCGCCAAGCAGGCGCCGGGTGAGCACCTGGACCATTTGCCGGCGGTAATCGGCCGAAGCCCGGATGTCGTCGATCGGGCTGCATTCCTCGGCCGCGCGCTTGGCCGCTTGATCGATGCGCGCCGGGCTCGGCTCCTGGCCGATGAGCGTGGCCTCGGCCGAGCCCGCGCGGATAACCCTCGGCGCCACCGCGCCAAGGGCGATACGCGCCGCCTTGCATCGGCCGCCCTCGGCGGTGACGGTCACCGCCAGGCACACCACGCTGATCGCATCGCCCTTGCGCAGGGCAAGCTTGTAAAAAAGGTTGGCGCTGTTTGCGGACGGCACGGGCCAGGCGATTTCGGTGATCAGTTCATCGGCCGCCCGCGCGCTCTCCTTGAGGCCCGTGAAAAAACCATCGAGCGGCACCTTTCGCGTACCGCCGGCGCTCCTCAATGTCAGCTCGGCATCGAGCGAGAGGAGAGGCGGCATCAT
>CAZVDW010000712.1:0-1816 GCA_964625645.1 uncultured Rhodospirillaceae bacterium | reverse complement strand
CGCGGCCTCGGAACGGGCCAAGATTATCGCCAGCTTCGAGCGCTTGCAGGCGGGCGGCTCGACGGCCGGGGCGGAAGGCATCCGTCAGGCCTATCTGTTGGCCGAGCAGAACAAGGTCGAGGGCGGCGTCAACCGCGTCTTCCTGGCCACCGACGGCGACTTCAACGTCGGCATCAGCGATGCTGAGGAGCTGCAAAGCTATATCGAGCGCAAGCGCGACAGCGGCGTCTTCCTCTCGGTGCTCGGCTTCGGCATGGGCAACTACAACGACGCCCTGATGCAGACCCTGGCCCAGAACGGCAACGGCAATGCCGGCTATATCGACAGCCTGTCGGAGGCGCGAAAAGTGCTGGTCGAGGAAGCCACCTCGACGCTGTTCCCCATCGCCAAGGACGTCAAGATCCAGGTCGAGTTCAATCCGGCAATGATCAGCGAGTATCGCCTGATCGGCTACGAGACCCGCATGCTGGCGCGCGAGGACTTCTCGAACGACAAGGTCGATGCCGGCGATATCGGCGCCGGGCACACGGTGACCGCGATCTACGAGCTGACCCCGGTGGGCTCGGGCGCCGAGCGCGTCGATCCGCTGCGCTATCAGGCAGAGGCCGAGGCGCCGGCGAGCGACATGGCGGACGAGATCGGCTTCCTCAAGATCCGCTACAAGCTGCCCGACGGCGACACCAGCACCCTGATCACGCGGCCGGTCACGGCGGGCGATCAGACCGATAGTGTCGACAGCGCGCCGCGCGAAGCCCGCTTCGCCACCGCCGTCGCCGCATTCGGCCAGTTGCTGCGCGGTGGCCGCTATACGGGCGACTACGACTATGACGACATCATCGCCCTCGCCCAGGGCGCCAAGGGCGACGACCCGTTCGGCTACCGGGCGGAGTTCATCAATCTGGTTCGCCTGGCGAAATCCGCCGCCGCCATGGAGCCCCTGCGCCGCTAGACCCTGTCGCGGGCGGCGCACAGGCGTCGCCCGCAAGGCTGCCCGCCGCATTTTGCAGTTGTCTCGTCGTACGCCATTGGGCCATACCGGCATATCCGTCCAACGAAATCGGGAGTCGACGAAATGTCCGCACGCCTTGCCCTTGCCCTGGCCGCTACCATCCTTGCCGCAACGACAACGGCCGGTGCCGCGCAAGAGACCTATCCCGCCGCCACCACGGCGGTGATCATGGTCGATCCCTATAACGATTTCCTCTCCGAAGGCGGCAAGGTCTGGCCCCGCGTGCAGCCGGTCGCCGAAGCGGTCAATCTGATCCCCAACCTGAAACGGTTGGTCGAGAGCGCGCGCGCCAAGGGCGTGCATGTGGTCTATGCGCCCCATCGCCGCTGGCGCGAGGGGGATTTCGCGGATTGGAAGTTCCCTCACCCGGTGCACCAGTCGGTAGCCAAATATCAGGTCTTCGCGGAAGGCACCTGGGGCGGCGAGTGGCACCCGGACCTCAAGCCGCAGCCCAGCGACGGTGTCGCCGACGAGCATTGGCTGTCAAGCGGCTTCGCCAACACCGACCTCGACTATCAGCTGCGCAAGCGCGGCGTGGACCACGTCATCGTGGTCGGCCTGGCGACCAACACCTGTGTCGAGTCGACTGGGCGCTACGCCGTGGAGATGGGCTACCACACCACCTTCCTCAAGGATGCGGTGGCGACGTTCAGCGAAGCGGAACAGAAGGCGGCTATCGAGCTCGACTATCCACGCATCGCTCACGCGGTGCTGACGGTCGACGAATTCCTCGGCATGGTCGAGTGATCTCGGAGTTCACCCCCCAAGACACTCATTAACGCACGACAAAAGCTCCTCGTTCGAAAA
>CAZVDW010000711.1:0-1764 GCA_964625645.1 uncultured Rhodospirillaceae bacterium | reverse complement strand
TGAGCGGAGAGCCTTTAGGGCTTGGCGCAAAGCGGCCAGTTCTTGCCGCACACCGTCGTCCTCGCGAAAAAGGCGAGCCACCCGGTTGCGCGCGTGGAGAACGGTGGAGTGGTCGCGGCCCCCTAGGACGCGGCCGATGTCGGCTAGGCCCATGTGAGCGTCCTCCCTCAGCAGGTACATGGCAACGTGGCGGGCCAGCGTTGTGCGCGCGTCCCTGCGTCGACTTGAGAGGTCTTGGATGTCGAGTGAATAGTGGGCCGTCACGGCTTCAAGCACCTCCCGCTGCGAAACAGGCGCCGTCCGGATGCGGGTGACCATGGTGGAGAGGACGCGGCGGACCGTTTCGGCGGTGACCGCGCTCCCCGTTAGCTCGGCGTATGCGACGGCCCTGTTGAGGCAGCCTTCAAGTTCCCGCACGTTGCGGTGCGCACGCTCGGCCAGCAGCTCCAGCGCCTCGGTCGGGATCCGTGAGGCCATCGCCGAAGCCTCGGCCTTGGCCCTGAGAATCGCGAGCCTGGTCTCGAAACCGGGGGCCTGGATATCGACCACCAAGCCTCCAGCCAGTCGGGATCTGACACGGTCCTGCAGCACCATCAACTCCCTCATAGGCCGGTCGCTCGTGACCACGATCTGGCGGGATGCCTGGTGGAGGGCGTTGAACGTGTGGAAGAAACCCTCCTGGGTCTGCTCCTTGCCGATCAAGAACTGGATGTCGTCCAGCAGCAGAACATCGGCGCTCCGGTACCGGGCCCGGAACTCCCTCGTCTCGCCCTCCCTTATGGCGCCGATGTACTGGTTGGTGAACTCCTCGGTTGTGGCGTAAGCCGTCGAAAGGCCCCGAGACTGGACGGAATGGCCGATAGCGGTCAGCAGATGGGTTTTGCCGAGTCCTACCTCGGAGTGGATGAACAGGGGGTTGTATACCCCGCCCGGCCGATCGGCCACCGCTGAAGCCGCGGCATGTGCCAGGTCGTTGCTACCGCCTACTATGAACGAGCCGAATTTGTGAGCCGGGTTGAGCCTGAAGGCTTTGCGGGCCGGGCGACTGTTAACGTGGGCATCCGGGCTGCTACCGGTTGCGGCCGGGAATGGCGATGGGCCTAGTTCGGCCGAGCCGCTGCCTGCGGGCGACGACGATCTCACCACCTCGATGCGGAGATCGACGGGATACCCCAGGATTTTTTCGACCGAATCTAAAATAAGTTCAAATAAACGTTGCTCCAGCATTTCGGCGACGAAGGTGTTGGGGGCAGCGATCCTGAGCACACCGTCGGAGTATGAGCGAGCCTGAGTGTCGATCAGCCATGTCTCATAGCACGCCCCGGAGACCCGCATCTGCAGCTCCCCTAGGGCGGCTCGCCAGAGAGCGGCCGGAGGGGCGAGGGCATCGCCGGGCGATCGGTTTTGCAGCGCTACTTGGTCCGGTATGGTGGTCGTCAAGTTCGGTCTGTGCGCCCTCGGTGATGGGTCAAAAAAGCACAAACCTAGCCAAAGAAAAACGCGTTAACCTGAAGGCGTAGGCGCGGAGGTGTTGCTGGGACCCTGAATCAGCAGCGACCGAGCGGGATTGTAGCACGCGTTAATCAACGCCTGACAAGGTTCACGAAATGGATTTTGTAGGGATTGGAAAGTGATGATTTTCACGCTCGCCGACGCCACCGTTGTGTCCGGGTTCCAGGCAACCGGCGTCCGCCTCGTGTTCATCGTCCTCGAGAGCCTCGCCCGCAGCGCGGCGGGGATTCCGAGGCCGGACGCCGAGACGGG